>DAICZM010000196.1 GCA_027311145.1 Ktedonobacterales bacterium | reverse complement strand
CAGTATGCTAGTTGGAGGAGCGGGTCGCACCGATCTGCTTGGGCCAGCTTGGACCCTTACCCTCACGCGCCAGCAATATCAAACCTTGCGGCGTATGCTTGACACGTTGCCTGGAAGTGTTGTTGTCTATCCTACACATGGGGCTGGCTCGTTCTGCGTTGCCAGCGCGGTCTCCTCGACGACTTCGACTACGATTGGTCAGGAGCGTCTTATTAGCCCAGCCGCGCATATCAGCGAAGAGGAGTTTGTCACACGTCAGATTGCTGGCTATACCGCTTATCCACGCTACTACAAGTACATGCACGATATCAACCAGGGCGGCCCACGCATTCTGGGCAACCTGCCGCAATTGCTAGCTCATGCTCCGCAGGAGATCCGTGAGCAGATGCTTGCGGGTGTTCCGCTTGTCGATGGACGTGCGCGTGACGCCTATGCGCGTGAGCATATTCCTGGCTCCATGAATATTGAGCTGGATAGCTCGTTTGGTACCTATGTCGGCTGGCTATTGCCCTTTAATACCCCTCTCTTATTGATGATCGAAGACGAAGAGGGACGGCGCGAGGCAGTCGTGCAATTGATTCGTATCGGCTATGAGCAAGCGACTGGCTATCTTGATGGTGGCATCGCTGCCTGGAAAGCTGCGGCCCTGCCTATCGAGAGTTTTGAGCGTATTGATGTTGAGACACTACATCAACGCTGGGTACAGGGAAGTCGCATAGCAGTTATTGATGTGCGCCGTGTCGACGAGTGGCAGGCTGGTCATATCCCCAACGCGCTTCACTTCCATATTGGTGATCTGCCGCAACATCTAGATGAGGTTCCGCGTGATATCCCACTAGCGATCATCTGCCGCACGGGTCACCGTGCCGAAATTGCCGCCAGCATCATTGCGGCCAGCGGGCGCGAGGTTATGGTTGTCCAGGGAGGTGTTCCCGATTGGGCCGAACGCGGTTGGCCGATTGAAACCGCTTCCACGTCATCATCTACCGTCGTTAGTGACTCATCAACCCACGCCCATCCTTAGTGTGCATGAAAAAGGAAGAAGCATGAATCAACACGACTTTCAACACCACCGTATTGTCATTATTGGCGGAGGCACAGGAGGAATCTGTGTTGCCGCACGTTTGAGTCGCGCACTGAAACAGGCTGATATCGCGCTTATCGAGCCAGCAACGGACCACTATTATCAACCGCTCTGGACACTGGTGGGTGGGGGTGTGGTCCCGAAAGAGACCACGCGCCGTGCTGAAAAGGATTATATCCCACACAACACGACCTGGATTAAAGAGCGCGTCACTGAACTTCGACCCGCTGAAAATAAGGTCGTGACCGAGAGCGGGAGTATCATTGAGTATGACTATCTGGTTGTTGCCGCAGGTATGCAGATTGATTGGGGCAAGATCAAGGGCCTGGAGGGTCATCTGCGCCAGGATGGATTGTGCAGCAACTATGCCTATGACCAATGCGAGGGCACGTGGGATGCACTCAAAAACTTCTCCGGTGGCGATGCGATCTTTACGCAACCGAGCTGTGCGATTAAGTGTGGGGGCGCACCGCAGAAGATCATGTATCTGGCAGATGACCATTTCCGCAAAGTAGGTGTGCGTGACAAATCTCGTGTAACATTCGTTTCGGGCACGCCAAACATCTTTGCGGTCAAAGCCTACGCCGATGTGCTGAATCAGGTGATTAAGCGCAAAGATATTCAGACGCTCTACCGTCATGATCTGATTGAGGTGCGACCAGAAAAGCACGAGGCCGTGTTCCGTAGTCTCGATACAGGCAATGAGACGGTTATGCATTACGATATGCTACATATCACGCCCTTCATGAGTTCGCCTGATTTTATCAAAAACAGTGCGTTGGCCAATCCTGCTGAGGGGCCGACCAAGGGTTATGTGAAGGTGAACAAAGGTACGCTCCAGAGTCCTGACTATCCCAACGTGTTTGCGATTGGCGACTGTGCTGCTTTGCCGACCTCCAAAACTGGAGCAGCAATTCGCAAACAAGCACCTGTGTTGGTCAAAAACCTGCTGGCACTGATCCGTAAAGAGAGTGTGTCTCAAGCCATTTACGACGGCTATACCTCTTGTCCGTTGGTAACGGGCTATGGAAGTCTTGTGCTGGCAGAGTTTGACTACGATCTCAAACTTAAAGAGACCTTCCCGTTCAGCCAGGCAAAGGAACGTTTCAGCATGTATCTCCTGAAGCTATACGGCTTGCCTCTCATGTATTGGAACGGCATGCTACGTGGCTGGATGTAGGGGTGTGATTCATCACACCCTTACACCCCGCACCCTTACACCCAGCGCGCGCATTGCTCGGCCTGGGAAGACGTGCGACGGGATACGATGACGTGATAATGGGTTTGAACAAATGAATGAGGTTCCTACAGAGGATTGCGGTATTTCGGGTAGAACGATGTTCATGCATCCCTACATCAATTACCACATTCATTTGTTCAAATCCATCATCACGTCTTTACGGGTTTTATGGGCGTATTATTTCAAGAAGGATTTTTACATGACGATGCCACATGTGATTGTGATTGGGGCTGGGCCGGGTGGCTTGTCTGCTGTGCGAGACCTTGCCAGTTCGCGTAAGGTCGCTGTCACGCTGGTGCAGCGCACGGGCATGGCAAACTTTCTGCCTGGCATTTTGCCTGTTTTAGCAGGACTGCGCTCGCCAGATACCTATCGCAGTCAGATTGCGATGTCGGCTGTACAGGTGCAGGCGGGTGAAGTGATTGGCCTGGATGTTGGCCGTGTCACGCTGGCTGATGGCTCGATCCTAACGGCTGATGCCGTCATTGCTGCACCGGGTCTGGTCACGGATATCAGTTCGCTTCCTACTGGCTCACGCAATCTGCCCGTATGGGAACTTAACGATGCTGAGAAGGCTCAGCAAGTGATCCAAGATTTTACGGGTACACGGCTGCTGGTTGCGATTGCTGATTTGCCTTATCGTTGTCCTCCCGCTCCCTATGGACTAGCTATCACGCTCAAGGCACTCTTTGCGCAGCGTGGACAAATGGTTCATGTTGTATTGACCACACCTGAAGAGCGACCTTTGCTGGCACTTGGTAGCCGCGTCTCAGATTTTATAGAATCGTTAGCGAGCGCAGGACAGATTACACTGGAGACTTCGTTGCGCTTTGATCGTGCTGCTAGTCGCGATGGTATCCTTATTGCGCAAGACGGGCGGCAGATCACTTATGATCTGGGCTTGTTTATTCCTTCACATCGTCGTCCGGCCTTGCTCGCCCACTTACCGGGCAATGGTGCGCTGGTCCAGGTTGATGCGCAGCAGCGAACGGCAATGGAGCGAACATGGGTCGTAGGCGATATTGCTGCCACACAGCTACCGCGTGCTGCAGGGGTGGCGGAGGCGCAAGGGCGTACAGCGGCGGCCTCTGTCTTGGCGACATTGGGCCTCGCTCCACTGCAAGCACCGGTGTTGCCTTTACCCAATTGCTATGTCTGGACTGGCCTGGAAAACGCGGCCCGTATTCAGGTACGCTTCCCCAATGGCATGCCGCCTGTTGGCAAACCGGAGATGATCCTGGAAAATGCAGGAATGGCATTGCGCGAGGAGGCATTGCGTGCGGTCGGACAGTGGCGCAAGAGCATAAACGAATAGTTATGCACTCTGCGAAAAATATAAATTAGACAAACGTCTCTTTCTCACGTACACTTGAATGCAAGAGCAACTTCCCCCACTATACAATCACGGCATCGCTGTCGATGTGGTGATTGATAAACAGAAAGGGCCGCATGCACACATGAAGTATGCCTTTGTTATCGATCAACGCAAGTGTATTGGCTGTCATGCCTGTACAGTTGCTTGCAAAGCCGAACATGATGTTCCCATTGGTGTCTATCGGACGTGGGTCAAGTACATCGAGCGCGGCGAGTTCCCCAACTCACGTCGTTATTTTCTCGTCAATCGCTGCAACCACTGTGATAATGCGCCGTGCGTTGCTATCTGTCCCACCAAAGCGTTGTATAAACGCGCTGATGGGATTGTCGATTTCGACTCTAATCGCTGCATTGGCTGCAAGTCGTGTATGCAGGCGTGCCCGTATGACGCGCTCTACATCGATCCATATAGCCATACTGCCGCTAAATGCAACTATTGCGCGCATCGCGTCGAAACAGGTTTAGAACCTGCCTGTGTGGCTCTGTGTCCTGAGCATGCCATCATTGCAGGCGATATGCACAATCCTGATACGGAGATTGCCAAGATTATTGCGCGTGAACCCGTGCGCGTGCGCAAGCCGGAACAGGGAACGGGGCCGAACGTCTACTATCTCGGTGCTGACGAAGCGGCAATTAATCCTGAAGCGGCTACGCAAGAGCTTCCACATATGACGATGTGGAGTACCATGCTCAGGCCGCATCACGAGAACGAAGATACCTTTGATCCCACGAAATCCTTGCGCGCAACTGGCGAAGTCGAGCATGGTCATACAACAGTGAGTACAGCGCGCAGAACCGCTCTTCCAGTGCTACACAATGGGCACAAGCCACCGACGATCAATGCACTCAAGCCCTATCGACCTGCTGGCATGGACCCGGCGCAAGCGCGCATCGTCTACGACACCCCTAAGAACAAGGCTCCCTGGGGCTGGATGGTCTCTGCCTATCTGGGCACAAAGTCGCTCGGCGCGGGCGCGATGATTGTTGCTGCGCTGGCTTTCGCGCTGTACGGCATGAGCGGCAGTATTAGCGGCGTGATGAATGCCCTGCTCGGCATTGGCGCGCCAATTATTGGTGGTCTCTTTGTGGCGATTACGCTGGTCTTGCTGGTTGCTGACCTTAAACGGCCAGAACGCGCACTCTTCCTTATAACCAAAGCCAATCCGACCTCCTGGCTAGTTTGGGGCGGCTATATCCTGGGCATCTTTGGTCTTATCGAAGCACTCTGGTTTGGCGCGGGCGTTTTTGGCCTCGCATCGCTCTTACGCATCCTGCTCATTCCCGCTGCTCTCTTTGGGGCTGGTGCTGCTGGCTATACCGCCTTCTTGTTCGGACAGGCCGAGGGACGTGATTTCTGGCAAAGTCCGCTGCTCTTGCCCATCCTGCTTGCGCAGGCTGTCTTGGCCGGTTCTGCCGCTCTCGGCGTTCTCGCCTGGATTGTCGGTGCTGGCAGTGTGCTGACAGGTTTCCTGACGACTGTCTTATTGATCGCGCTAGCTGTGCATGTTTTGCTCATTGCCCTCGAGGTCTTTGGAGCGCACAGCAATAGCCACGTCTCGGCTGCGGCGCACTACATCACAGGTGGACCCCTGCGCACCATCTTCCGTGGCCTGTTCCTGACCGTTGGCTCGGCACTGCCCGCGCTCTTGCTAGTGCTCGCACTGCTCTTGCCTGCCGCGCAACCCGTGCTACTCGCGCTGGCTGGTCTTGTTGCTCTGGTGGGGCTGTTTGCCTATGAGCATTGTTTCGTCGTCGCTGGTCAAGCGGTTTCGCTGAGTTAAACGGAAAGATGGAGAACGTCATGAGCGATATTCCTTTGCAACAACAATTTGCGCCGAACGGTGAGCCGATGGTGGTGCGTGACCTTGCCTCCTGTCCCCCGCCGGAAAGCTGGCACGACGTGATGGAGTACGATGCCAAAGCATGGCCGCGCAAGGTCGAGCGACACTATGAACTGATCCCCACGATCTGTTTTAACTGTGAAGCCGCCTGTGGCTTGCTGGCTTACATTGATAAAGAGACGGGGCGCGTCAAAAAATTCGAGGGCAATCCCTATCATCCAGGCAGCCGAGGTCGCAACTGCGCTAAAGGACCCGCCACGATCAATCAGATTCATGACCATGACCGTATTCTCTATCCCATGAAACGGGCGGGTAAACGCGGCGAGGGCAAATGGGAGCGCACGACGTGGGACGAGGCACTGAACACGTTTGCGACCAAGATTCGTGCCGCGATTGTCGAAGACCGCCGCGACGAGGTGATGTATCACGTTGGGCGTCCAGGGCATGACGGCTACATGGAACGCGTATTAGGTGCGTGGGGCGTAGATGGGCACAATAGCCATACGAATGTCTGCTCCTCGTCCGGGCGTTTTGGCTATCATATCTGGTGCGGCATGGACCGTCCCTCACCCGATCACGCCAATGCGCGTTTTATCCTGCTCATCAGCGCGCATCTGGAGACAGGTCATTATTTCAATCCGCAGGCGCAGCGCATCATGGAAGGCAAGATGAAAGGCGCGAAACTGGCGGTGATGGACCCGCGCCTCTCGAATACTGCCAGTATGGCTGACTACTGGATGCCCACGTGGCCCGGTTCCGAGGCGGCTGTCCTGCTGGCGATGGCTCGTATTATTCTGCAAGAAAAGCTGTATAACGCTGAATACATGCGCCGCTGGGTCAACTGGCAAGAGTACATGGCGACAGAGTACCCCGACGAAGCACAAACTTTTGAACGTTTTATCGAGATGCTCCTCAACCTCTATGCAGAGTATACACCTGAGTTTGCCGCTGGTGAGAGTGGCGTGGACGCGGCGATGATTGTGGATATTGCCCGTCAGATTGGACACGCTGGAACCGCTTTTGCCGCTCATACGTGGCGCGCCGCCACTGCTGGCAACCTGGGTGGCTGGCAGGTCTCGCGCGCGCTCTGGTTCCTCTCCGTCCTGACGGGCAGTGTCGGCACACCAGGCGGCACGGCTCCCTATACCTGGAATAAGTTTGTGCCCGCGCCATTCCTCAAGCCGAGTCCGACCGATGTCTGGAACGAGTTGCTCTTCCCGCCTGAATATCCGTTGGCGAACTACGAGATGAGTATTCTGCTGCCCTACTTTCTGAAAGAGGGACGTGGCAAAGTTGCCGCCTACTTTACGCGCGTCTACAATCCCGTCTGGACGAACCCCGATGGCACTGCGTGGATCGAAGCTTTGACCAATGAGCAGCAGATTGAATTGCATGCTGCCCTGACACCGACCTGGAACGAGACCGCATGGTATGCCGACTACGTGTTGCCGATGGGCCTGGCGAGCGAACGCCACGACCTGATGAGTCAGGAGACGCACGCCGCGCGCTGGATTGGCTTCCGCCAGCCCGTTCATCGCGTCTACAAAAAGCGGCACGGTGAGCCAATCGAGTTCACCTATCAGGCCAATCCGGGCGAGGTCTGGGAAGAAGATGAGTTCTGGATTGAGCTTTCCTGGCGCATCGACCCCGATGGCAGTCTGGGCATTCGCAAATACTTCGAGTCGCCCTATCGTCCAGGCGAAAAACTGACTATCGAGGAGTATTATCGCTGGATTTTCGAGAACAGCGTGCCGGGCTTGCCGGAAGCGGCGGCAAAAGAGGGCCTCACGCCGCTGGTCTATATGCAGAAATATGGAGCCTTTACCATTCCAGAGGACAAAGCTCCCGTCTTCCAACTGAATTAGCAGCCTGTCAAGCTAGAACTGTTACAAGGGGCGGTGGTAGACTCACAGACTGATGTCATCAGCCGGGATGGCGTCAAAATTGGCGTGATGGTTGATGGCAAGGCGTGTGAAGGTTTCCCCACGCCGTCGCGCAAACTAGAATTTTACTCTGCAACGATGAAGGAGTGGGGCTGGCCCGAAGGTGCTGTGCCGGGCTACACGCATAGCCACGTCCATCCCGCGAACATCGATAACGAGCATGGCGAGTACCTGTTGATTCCCACGTTCCGTTTGCCGACGCTGATTCACACGCGCTCGCACAACGCCAAGTGGCTCAACGAAATTTCCAATGCCAATCCGGTCTGGATTCATCCCGTTGATGCGCAGCGTATCGGCGTGCAAACGGGCGACCTCGTGCGCGTCAACACGGAGATTGGCTATTATGTCAATCGTGCCTGGGTGACAGAAGGCATTCGTCCCGGCGTGGTTGCCTGTTCGCACCACATGGGTCGCTGGCGTTTGGAGACGGGACGCGGAACGGACCGCTGGAACTCGGCAAAGGTGGCTCTGGGTAAAGATCAGGACGGCATCTGGCGCATGCGTCAGCTAGAGGGCGTGCGTCCTTATGCGAGTAAAGACCCTGATACGGAGCGCATCTTCTGGCGCGAGACGGGCGTACATCAAAACCTGACCTTCCCCGTTCACCCAGACCCGGTGAGCGGCATGCATTGTTGGCATCAGAAGGTCACGGTCGAGCCTGCGCAGCCCACAGATCGCTATGCCGACATCTCGGTAGACCCCGCCAAAGCTTATCTGGTGTACAAGCAATGGATGGCGATGACGCGCCCACAGACCGAGCGCGCCGATGGCCTGCGCCGCCCGCTCTGGATGATTCGCCCTTATCGTCCTGCCGCCAGTGCCTTCAAACGCACCTTGCAACCGACAAGGTAGGCGAGCAGAAATCGTTTTGCACAAAGCAGTAGGGACAGATTATGGTGTTGAAAAAATGAATGCAAACATGTCACATAATGGTGTAGGGGGGGGG
>DAICZM010000195.1 GCA_027311145.1 Ktedonobacterales bacterium | reverse complement strand
GTCTATCACATGCCTGTCTATCACATGCCTGTCTATCACATGCCTGTCTATCAATTGAAGATGAATGAACTGCCAAAACAGTCGCCATGACGTTTGGCAGAGCAGTAGGGACATGAAAGCATTTCAAAGAGACAATCGAGCAGATTAACTAAGTTGATGCATATTAGGAGTGATGAATCACGCCCCTACGCTATTTACGTGATTTCTGTATTATTTTTTAAACACAATCATTTATGTTCTAAGAGCCTTTTGATCTCGGCTATATCTTTTTTTGCTAATTCCTGGAAGCCACGCTCAAGTAGCCAGGGGATTTCCGCGATGTGGCGCAAAAGACGGTAGAGCGTAAGTAACTGTCGTGTTTCGTCGTTCCACGCTATGCCGCTATAGCCAGCTAAAAGCAATGCAGCCAGGTCGTGATCCCAGAGCGAGGCGATAGCGATGTCCATCAGTGGGTCGCCTGGTTGGGCGTCAGCGAAGTCAAGAAAGGCCAGTAGTTTTCCGGTGTGTGGGTCCACGAGCAGGTGATTGGTCTGGAGATCACCATGCAGCAGCACGACGGGTCTCTGCACAAGCAGCGGTCGCAACGTCTCAAATGGTTTTTGCAATGCACGAATCTGCTGAAGGTCAAAAACCGCTAAGCGTTTGACCTTCTCAAGCTCCGCGTTGCTCCACCAGGAGATAAACTCCTCCCAGCGATCTTGTCCACCGGAAAATGGTGGATTGGCTTCCAGCGCATGGAAGCATTGAAGATAGGTGCCTGCTTCTTTGGCGGCTAACGGGTAACGTGAAGATAGAGGTGAACCATTGATAAACTCCATCGCAAGCACAGCAGGCGGGCCTGCTTCAAAGGCAAACAATCTTGGAATGGGCACGCCAATCGCCGCCGCTCTCTGAGCTGTAGCATATTCACTCTCAAGCACTTTACTCTTGCTATAGACCTTGAGGACAATATGGAGGTGTTCCGCTAAGAAGACTGCACGATCAGGCTGAAGATACAGAGGTTTTAAGCTCTTTTTAGATGCACTCAAATGTGCGAGCATGTTTTTTGCCGCTGTTTCCAAATCTAGTTCATGCATGGGTTTTATTTTGCTTCCATCGTACTCAGTACAGGTACAAAGTATAGTATATGACAAATCCTTACTATTGCAGGGACACACAGCAGAAGCTATGCTATACTAGCGATGCAAAATTCATACAAGCAAATCATCGTGTGAGAGGGAAACACGCATGAGTGAGCGCATTGGGCAACAGCTTGGTAACTATCGTCTGCAACGTCTGCTGGGACAGGGCGGCTTTGCCGAGGTCTACCTGGGCGAACATATCCACCTCGGCACACATGCCGCGATCAAACTGCTCTATGCACGTGTGGCGCAGGATGACCTTGCGATTTTCAAGCAAGAGGCGCGCACACTTGCCAACCTGATTCATCCACATATCGTGCGTGTGCTCGACTTCGGTGTGGACAACAACACGCCCTATCTCGTCATGGACTATGCGCCAGGGGGCACACTGCGCACGCGCCATCCCAGAGGCTCTCGTGTCCCGTTGCCGACCGTTGTGGAGTATGTCAAGCAGGTCGCACAGGCTTTGCAATATGCGCACGAACAAAGGCTCATTCATCGAGATATCAAGCCGGAGAACATGTTGTTGGGGCGCAACGGCGAAATCTTGCTCAGCGATTTCGGTATTGCCGTGATCTCACGTTCGGAGCGTACCTCGCTCAATAGCCTCGCTGGCACAGGTGGCACTCCCTATTATATGGCCCCGGAAATGTTTCAGGGCAAACCGCGTACTGCTAGCGACCAGTATTCGCTCGGCATTGTCGTCTACGAGTGGCTCTGTGGCACACCGCCTTTTAATGAAGGGAATGCAATCCAACTAGGCTATCAGCATACTCACGAACTCACACCGCCGCTACGCCAGCATCTCCCCACGCTCTCGCCCGCCGTCGAGCAGGTGGTGATGACTGCCCTTGCCAAGAAACCGGAGGAGCGTTTTGGTGCTATGCGCGCCTTCGCAACCGCTTTAGAACAGGCCAGCCAGGAGCGCTACACTCCTCTGCCGCCTACCCCGCCGCGTATCTCAACACCCTTGCCTCCACCTTCACGTATCTCTCTGCCTTTGCCTCCACCGCCATCGAAACCGCTACCAACTATTCAGGATATAGTAACACCACCCTCGCCACCGGTTAAGAACGTGAGAGGCGCAACACCTTATCCCGTTGAACCCTTCGTCTTACCGTACCCGATGGAATCAGTCAAACAAACGGACCCACCATTACCCGTTCAGCCAACTAAAACAAGTGAGCAGACGGAACGCGGCATCTCGCGTCGCACCGTCATCATCGGAGCAGCGGCATTGGTAACGGTGAGCCTCGCAGGGACTGGTATCTGGTGGTTTACCCGTGCGTCACAAGTGCCACAACAAACCCCCTTCGTGACCTATCGCGGTCACTCTGCTGGTGTGGCATCAGTATCATGGTCGCTCGATGGCAAACATATTGCCTCAGCTGCGTGGGACAACACGGTACAAGTCTGGAATGCGACTGATGGCAGCCACCCTTTCATCTATCACGGCCATTCTGCTAATGTCAATGCAGCCGGTTGGTCGCCCGATGGCACGCGGATTGCCTCTGGTTCTGCCGACAATACCGTACAGGTCTGGAACGCGAGTGATGGGAGCCACCCCTTCACCTATGGTAATCATATTGGAACAGTGTATGCAGTGGGCTGCTCACCTGATGGGAAGCGCATGGCTTCTGCTTCGGCTGACAAGACAGTACAAATTTGGAATGCGACTGATGGCGGTCAACCTTTTATCTATCAAGGCCATAATAATACGGTATATGCCGTTAACTGGTCACCGGACGGCAAGCGGATTGCCTCTGGGTCTGCTGATATGACAGTACAAGTGTGGAATGCCGCTGATGGAAGCCATGCCCTCTCCTATCCCGGTCACAGGGATGTAGTATATGCAGCAGCATGGTCGCCCGATGGCACGCGGATTGCTTCTGGCTCTGCCGATCAGACCGTGCAAGTGTGGAGCGCAATTAATGGAAATCTTCTCTTTACATATCGTGGTCATTCTGGTTGGGTATATTCAGTGGCATGGTCGCCCGATGGAAAACATCTTGTCTCTGGTTCTGCTGACAACACGGCGCAGGTGTGGAACGCTACCAATGGTAGTCATACATTCACTTACGATGGTCACTCCGCCGCTGTAAGATCAGTCGTATGGTCGCCCGATGGCACACGCATCGCTTCCGGTTCTGAAGATAACACTGTGCAGGTGTGGCAAGCGGTGTGAAACAGTAGTCAAGGTAATGGTGGGCCGCTGACCTGTTCCATCGCAAATATAGCGGGCGGACCCGCTTCAAAGACCAGCGATCTGGGAATGGACAGGCCAAGCGCGGCGGCTCTCTGGGCCATAACCCATTCACGCTCAAGCGTTTTCCCCACGCTGTCGACTTTGGCCGATCATCACGGGGTTCCTCGATGCGGCAATGCCGAAAGGGCTATAATCAGCCTACAATGTGGGTAAAAACTGATTACATGATCAGTCTTTACCCACATCGCATTTATCGATAGAAGCTGGCATTGATCTGGATGAATTGCCGCCACTGGCGCGGAACTGCCGACTCTTGATAAATGGCATTGGAAGGACAGGCTGGTTGGCAGGCTCCACAATCGATACACTCGCTGGGGTTGATATACAGGTGTTCAACTCGCGAGTACAGGCGTTCGCTCGGTGTCGGGTGAATACAGTCTACTGGACATACGTCTACACATGAGGCATCTTTCGATCCGATGCAGGGCTGCGTGATAACAAAAGCCATGATTTATATGTCTCCTCTTCGTATATGCGAATACAGTATATATGTTTGGAGCAAAATAAATAGAGAATTTGGAATATTATTGTATTCTCTTTAATCTCTTTTTAATCTTGCCGCCAATAGATGTAAGATATCTCACATCTATAACGATTATAGCTCATCACTCTAAAAGAAGAGGCAAAAAACTGTAAAAAATTAGTAAAGCCTTTATCTGTGGTGCGCAAGGCGAGAATCAGCCGCGAGGTCAATCTGTTGGTTATAACCATTTCTGCTTGGTTGTGGATGACCTGTCAGCAACGCTGCGCGAACGAGCAGCGCGTGGTTTGCCGAGTCCGGGCAAGCCAATCCAGGGCATTGACATGAACTGGCAATACTGGCTCAACGATCCCGATGGGAAGGCTATCGAGTTGATGCAGATCACGGCGGAGTCACCTCAAGCTGCCGCTGATGTGCGCTAGACGACATAGGGAACGAGCCACATGCTACGCAGTCTCGCGGCGCACGACGGGAGCGACCTTCGTGCCGAACAGTTCGATGGAACGCATTACCTTGAGGTGTGGTAGCGTGCCAACGCTGATTTGTAGCAGCAGGCGTTGATGACCGAAGATTTTGTGCTGGAAGAGGATTTTTTCGATCACTTCATCGGGTGTCCCTACGAAAAGTGCGCCTCGTGGTGAGCGCGCTACATCAAATGCGCGCCGACTCATGCTGGACCAACCGCGTTCACGGCCTATCTGATTCATCATGACGGTGAAAGGTGGGAAGGCATCATCCCCCGCCTGCTGAGAGGTATCAGCAAGGTAGCCATGTGAATTGATACTAATGGGCAGCTTTGTCAGATCATGACCAGCATCCTGCGCGACCTTACGATAGAGATTGACCAATGGGGCGAAGCGCGCAGGCTCCCCACCAATAATCGCAAGAGCCATTGGCAAAGCGAGCGTGGCGGCACGTACCACCGAGGAGGGCGTGCCACCAACGGCAACCCAGACAGGGAGTGGGTTCTGAATAGGGCGTGGGTAGACACCGAGATCATCAAGGGCGGGACGATGTTGACCAGCCCAGGTGACGCGCTCTGTTGCACGAATCTTGAGCAACAATTCGAGCTTCTCGTCAAACAGGGCATCGTAGTCATCAAGATCGTAGCCGAAAAGCGGGAACGACTCGATGAAGGAGCCGCGTCCCGCCATGATTTCCGCACGCCCTCCTGAGAGCAGGTCGAGCGTGGCAAAATTCTGAAAGACGCGCACAGGGTCATCGGAGCTAAGGACAGAGACAGCACTCGTCAAACGAATATTTTTCGTGCGTGCAGCCGCAGCCGCGAGGACAACAGCAGGAGTTGAGACAGCAAATTCTGGGCGGTGGTGTTCGCCAATGCCAAACACATCCAGGCCAACCTGATCGGCCAGTTCAATCTCTTCTAAAAGGTCTCGTAAACGCTGTGCAGGGCTAACAACCTCGCCCGTCTGTGCGTCAGCCGTCATTTCCGCGAAAGTGTAGATACCAAGTTCCATCATCAGTTCCTTTGTGGTCAGTAAACTTGACTATATCATATCACGCGCGCGCGCTCTTCTGCAGAGCCTTGCCACGCGCTTGACAGCGACGAAAAAGCTGGCTATGCTTAATAAAAACGCTGGCTAATAATGTCGGTTATTAGCATACAGCAAAGCAGATACATCGCTCTAATGCTATTTAGAGGGATGTATCTTATTTCAGGAGCATGGCAATGAGCTACGCAATTATTCACGCAAAAGATCAGGTATTTCATCCCGTTACTGAACTGGTCGACATCCAGGGAGTCACTACGGCCTCGTTGATTGGTCCAGAGCAGGGATCGGTACACCTGGAAATTGCGCTTGTCGAAATCGCGCCCGGTGGCGTTATGCCAGGACATATTCACCCTTTTGAAGAATCCTTTTTTGTCCTTGCAGGGCGCGCGCTGTTTGCCTTGAACGAGACAAGTTACCTGATGAACCCGCAAGATTTTGGCGTCGCACCAATTTCCGCTCCTCACGCCTGGCATAATCCCTTTGACAAACCTTTGCGCATGTATCAAGTTCGTGGGCCACAGCCACGCCTAAATAATCTGATGCCATCGGCCTATGCCGTAAATACCGTTGCTGTACCAAAAGATGGCCGAGCCATAAACGAGTTTGACCCCACGTGTCGCTACGTCGGGCATTTCTCTGAGACCGATATGCCACACCCCGGTCCGCTTTCCATGCCCGGTTATCATGGACATAATATTCGCGATATTTCTATTCGCATGATGGTCGACGATATCTTAGGGGCGCAACATCATACCCTGTTCGTGGTTGAGTTCGCGGCCAATAGTGGCACTCCTGGGAGAGCTGCGCGCACCCATTACCATCCATTTGAGGAAGCCTATTACTTTCTCAGTGGCTCGGCAACCGCGTTCCTTGACGGAGAACAGCATCCCATAGAGGCAGGCGATCTGGTATGGTCGAGCACCAATGGCACGCACGGCTATATCAATCAAGGCGATGTACCCGTGCGCTTTATCGAGTGCCAAGCTCCTAAACCGCCGTCTTCTCACGCCTTCTTCTTCCCTGACGACTGGCACGCCTTTTCCGATGGCATGCACAAAATCGAGGCTAAAAGTGACGCACGCTTTGGCCCTGACGAGAAGCAGTAAACGTGTAATTGAAGCAATTAAAGAAAATAGGAACCATCGTGGTTCCCATTTTCTTGTGTGCCATTAACGTTCTATGTTTGAAGCATCCGCTGATGCCAGTTGTTGTGCCATTGCGCTAACAAGAGCTTGCAGTCCGTTGGCAGGCCGCACCATCACCTCAAAATCAGCAATCAGCCCTTCGGCGTTAAACTGGATGATATCGACACCCTTCACACTCAATTGACCAACGCGCGCACTGAATTCGAGAACGACCGCGTTATCACCAAAAAATTGACGGTGATAGGTAAAATCCTCAAAAACGCGCACCGCGCTCCTTAAATACAACATTGTCATGGCTTTGCCTGCTTTAGGCTTCCAGATAGCAGGTGAGCGGAAGAGAACGTCATCCGCGAGGGCATCTGCTAAAACGTGTAAATTTTGCGTGTTGACAAACTCATGCCATTTTGCCAAACCTATGGGCTGTTCAGTCATCATTGCGTGCTTTCTCCTTTGCGATTGCGTAGCACCACTGTATTACTTATACCAACTGGTAGACTTTTGCTTCCCAGGCGAAGAGCGGTTCGCGTCCAGCGTTGGGTGCTGGTCTATTCTGCGTCACTTCGCGCCACTGACGTCCCACGGGCGTTGGCGGCCAGTTGGGAACGAGATACTGCGCTCCTGGGGCAAAAGGATTGGCGGTTCCCCAAGCTGAAAAGTTGGCAACCACGATTACAGGATTGTCGCTACTGCCGCGTTGCCAGGCGAAGACGCGCTTGCCATCGTTGAGATCGACTTGTAGAAATTGCGTATCATTGACCGCCAGGGCGGGATGCGCGGTACGCAGCTTGATTAACTGGCTGACATAGGCCAGAATGCGCGCCCGCATCGGTTCGGTCGCGCGCTTGAAATTGACGGGGTCTACCTGCTTGCCGCCTTGTTGGTCGACTATGCCATTCTTATCGAAGCGGTAGTGTTCATCAGCAAACTCTTCCCCTGCGAGAATCATCGGAATGCCAACCGCCGTGAGCAGGCAGACAAAGGCCAGTTTGATCCGCTTCTCCAGGTCTTCTTCTGCGACACCCTGCCTTAATAAGAAGTTGTACAGCCGAATATTCCAATCGCCTTCGACATCGTGGCTGGTAATATAGTTAATTGCCTGCGTCCCATCGGTAAAGCCCAGATTGCGGCAATCGATCATCTGGCGCACAGCACTTTCAAAGCCATTGCCTCCACCCAGGACAGCAGAGCGCACTAGCCCGCTAAAGTGGTAGTTCCACAAGCCATCGACGCGGCCCTCAGTGATCAATTCCAGCGGCACTGACAATTCCTCGCCAACGACGAGCATATGCGCGTCCGCCCCCGTGCCTAAACCATCTTTTGCCCAACGTGCGGTGAACAACTGGTGCGCGTAATCCTTGAATTGCTGAATGAAATCCCAGTTCGCTACATTCTCCAGGCTATCCATACGAATGCCATCCACACGAAAATCTTGCATCCAGCGCGTGATGTAGGTCAGCATAAACTGCCTGCCCGGATACATGCCATCGCGTACTACGCCTGAAACAGGGTCATAGCCGCTGGCGGGTTTCGCGTAACGCCACAAGATGCTGCCAAAGCCATTGCGGAAGCCGTGATCTGGCCGGGAATTGCGCGCATCTGGATCATTGGGCGTCGCGGTGGGATCAGCGATATAGAAATCAGCGAAATTAATGCTCTGATACGGTTCGTGGGCCGCGAAGGCCATCACCGCGTCTACAAAGAAACGTATCCCATTGGCGTGACAGGCTTTGATCAGCACGGCCAGATCGTGGTTTGCGGTTGACGAGGAGAATTCTTCGGGAAAGCCAAGCTCAGCGTCTGGGGCCAGATAGTGCGAGGTATCGTAGCCCCAGTCGCGCTTATAGAAGCTATCGGCTGGCGGCAGCAGTTCCAGGGCATTGATGCCCAGTTCCGTAAGATACGATCTGCCCGGTTGCGTGACAGCGATATCATCAAAGTTTGCGCCGCCGACAGTTGGGTCTATTAGTGCCAGCACATCGCGAAAGGTTCCCACGCCAATGCCCAGATCGCCAGGCGCAGCTGGACGCGACCACGCAGTGGGCAATTCGTAGATCACCAGATGAT
>DAICZM010000194.1 GCA_027311145.1 Ktedonobacterales bacterium | reverse complement strand
TTCGGTCCCATCCCAAAAATCAAACCATTGTCCTGCCGGGAAATAAACTTTTCGGCTCGTAACTCCCTCTTCTAAAATAGGAGCCGCGAGCAATGTTTCGCCCAACAGAAACTCTGTCTCCTCATCACAAGCCTGTTGGTCATCTGCATATTGATAGTAAAGAGGCCGCATAATCGGCGTGCCGCTGACCGAAGCATCATGAAAAAGAGTGTACAGGTATGGCAAAAAACGATAACGCGTCTCTATTGCCTTACGATAGGCATTTTCATAGGTTTCACCAAAAGCCCAGGGTTCCTGATCAGGATTACCAAGCGCATTATGATTACGACAAAAGGGCATTAATGCTCCCAATTGCGCAAAACGCACCAATAATTCCCCGTTACTCGCCCCCCAAAAACCACCGATATCTGCTCCAACGAAGGGAACGCCACTCATGCCAAGATTCAGACACATCCTGATGGCGAGCGCAATATGCTCCCATCGACTGCTATTATCGCCAGTCCACAATGCCGCATAACGCTGCATACCCGTTGTTCCAGAACGGGTGAGTACGAACGGACGCGAGTTGGGACGCAAGCGCAGCAGACCCTCATATGAGGCGCGCGCCATCTCCATTCCATAGGCATTATGAAATAAAGCATGTTTTACGGGTGGTCCATCTTGTGCCGTCACCTGTTCTCCACCTGCGTAATGGACCACTTCGTCATCAATTGTTTGCCCTTGCAGCGATGGCTCTTCCGCTGCTTGCGTGAGAAAATTTGTCAGGGATGGCTCATCCATATCATTCCAGATCCCATCAACACCCTGGGCAAGCAATGTTTGGTAGTAATTGCCCCACCATATGCGCACTCTCTCTTGCGAAAAATCAGGAAACATGCAGAGTCCAGGCCAAACACTGCCTTGAAAATAGCTTCCGTTCGGATAGCGGCAGAACATATCCTGCTGCAATCCTTCCTGATACACACTATACTGCTCATCTATTTTTGTGCCAGGGTCAATAATAGTCACAAGGTGAAAATGCTCTGCATGCAGAGCATTTGCCATCTGCTGCGGGTCTGGAAATGTTTCTGTATTCCAAGTAAAATTACGGAAGCCATGCATGTAATCAATATCAAGCCAGATGGCATCACAGGGATGATTGCGCTCACGAAAACGCTGCATAACTTCGCGCACCTGCTGCTCTGTTAAATAGCCCCAACGAGACTGATGATGGCCCAACGTCCACCGTGCTGGCAGTGGCATATGCCCAGTTAACTCTGTATACTGCTGCATGACTTTTGCCACAGTTGGACCAATAAAAATATAAACAACTAGACTATCCCCCTGTACACTAATACGTGCCTCATGCGCAACGCTTTTCCCTAAATCCATCTCAACCAAACCCGCATTGTCAATCAATACACCATAAGCTACCCCGTTTGCGCTATTGAAGCCCACGTAAAAAGGAATAGAGCTATACATGGTTTGTGTAGTATCGTCATGTTGAATAGGGGGATCAACGTTCCAGATAGGAAAAGCTTGCCCACGCTTATTCATCGCTCCTGCTCTTTCCCCACAGCCATAAATACGCTCTTCTGAAGCCAATACATGAGTAAACACCACGCCTGTAGGAGAAAAGGCAAAACCTTGTATATACGTTTCAAGCATGTGTTGCACATCGTCACCAAGGGCCAAATGCGGCCACTCTTCGTCACTCTTGGCCACGCTCCATGAGTGATAAGGCAATGTTCCTGCGCCGCCATCCACCACCCGGTAACGTATGCCTTGAGCCTGCTCCGCCTGCGTGCCCCTCAGACAGCGTATACGAATAACTTCACTTCCCAGCAATGTCGCAGCAAGGGAAAAAGGCATAGCGTCCACCTCGCCTTGCCAACAATGTTCTCCCGCTTGCAGGCCTTGATAATGCATATTTTTTGCTTCTGTTAGCATGGGCAAATTTCCCTTTCGTGTATCAATCGAAAGATTAAGATTCCTCAACCTGAATCGTCATATTCTCATAAATCTCCATAACATCTTAACATATTATTAACCGCATCTCCCTCCCACCAGGGTATTATATGCGTGGGGAAAGTGTTACACGGTTAAATGTCCTGGGGGGGATGTTCAACCAACAGCGTAACATATGGCAAGGGACGTGTACCATAACGCTCTGGATACAGCTTCAGCTTGCGAAGCTACATCGGTTGGGGGACTTGTGTAGAACAACAGGTGGTTGAAGCGAGATACAGGTACATGGTAAAGAGATATCTTGGGGAAGATGTCTCGTGACTCAGCACATGGGTTCCCGCTCTGGGAACGTTAGAGAGAACCTCGCAAGGGGTTCTCTCTTTTTATTTCTCTTCCCTTCTACCGAAAAGCAACCAGAGTAGACCGCTCTCTGGTTGCTTTTCCACACAAATTGACAGCTAATTGACCTGACGATGCACCGTTTTAAGCACTTCTGTATCGTGGATCAGCTCAACCCAACGGTCAACAGTCGCTTCACGTTGTGCCTGAAGCAGATCTAGTTGTTGACGCAGGGTATCTGATGTCAATACGCGCTCGGTCAATAAGCTATAGAGACGGTTAATCAGATCGGCAAAGATGCCGGGCACGCTGTTTGGTGGCGTTTCCAGGCGATCACTATCGTACATCTGGCGCGTCTCCAGTTTATCCAGTTCATAGCGGAACAGATGAGCAATACGCTGCTCGGTACTTTGCGCCAGTTGCCCGCAAATGACATCCAGAATTGGCCCCATCAATTGACGCGCCTGCTGCACAATATCTTCCGCTTTGCCTTGCACACTCGCCAGCCGATACAACGCATTGACTGCTGGATCATCCTTTGTTGGGGCATATTTCTCTTCATTGAGCAACTCGCCCATTGTCACATAGAGACAAACATCACGCGCCTTCTCGCGCACACTGCGCTTAAGCTTATTATAGGCTTTCTGTATCTCATCCAGCTCACCACCAAATTCCCCAAGAGCCACGCGATTGATATCCAGCGAACCATCTATCTCCTCTTTATGGGCAATAGGAATAAGAAATGCCTCTGCCAGTGTGCGCGCTGGCTCATTCAACTCGCGCTCCAAAGCAGCACTGAAACTGACGCGCAACGCTTTGATCAGGCTCCATCCATCAATATCTACCCAGCGATTGCCGATCTCCATCGCTGGCGAATCGGCCTGAGTACGATTGCCCACTTTGATAAAATGGTCAAAGTGACCTTGCATAATGCGAATTTTGATCCGCCGCGCCGCTCGCTCATGGGCGGTTTCTAATGCGCGATGGAAAGCATTGCCTTCGGTACGAATCACGGTATCGAACTGTTTTAATGCCTCTTGCCACGCACTATGCATCTCACTGGTGCGATGTAACAATTGCTCGAAACGTGTTGCCCCGCGCTTGCTTTGGCGCATCTGCATCTCTTGTTGCAATTCTTCTAAATCGCGACTATGCACGCCCAGACTGCTCAGATTCTCCCAACACAAGTCTTCAAGCTGCTGAAGGGCCATCGCCAGTTGCGTCTCTGCTTGGCGAAGTTGAACTTCATAACGACTATTCGTCAGAAACAACTGAAGATCACTCGTCAGCTCAGGCAGACCACTAAAACGTAACATCGCTTCGTGTTGTTTCACGATAACTTTCTGAAAATCTTGTGCGCTTGCCGTCCCAGGTAACGTCGAATCAATACGCAGCAATTCGGGATAAACGCTCAAAATACGTCCAGCATAGTCACGTCCTTCCTGGATACGCTCAGCATCCAGTTTTTGTTTTTCCAGGCCAAGTGTTGCCAGCAGCGCATCAAGCCCACGCAGAGGATAAAAAAAGTAATCATTGCCAGCACCGTGATGATGATAGGTGCTATAGTTGGGCGGAAGATTGCGCAGAAGAGGACGCAGGCTTCCCAAAGCCTTTTCCAGACTAGCCGGTGAAGTAATTTCATCCCAATGTGTTACCGCCAGGAAAACCATCCGAGCTGCTACCTCTGGCGAACGTCCATACACCACTTTGCGGCGCACCATTTCAAAGATACGCTGCGTGCGATCATCATCGCCAAAACGATTATTCCCGATTGCCAACACGACAGCATCAACAGCATCCAACTCTTCACGCAAAATCGCATCGTGACGCAACTGGCCTGCTGCTCCCCCCGGCAAATCCACGAGCATACTTCCAGGCGGGAGTAATGCCCGCTGACTCGTATGAAGCCGATACTCAACATAATCAACGAGCCGGATCAGACGTGCTTCTTCACTATCACGAGCCGGTTCCTCAATGTAACGGCTACTTTCCTCTTTCCAGCGTTCAGGCGGAATATGTTCGACATACGGCACATCATCTTTCAAGTATTGCTCTGCAAATGCCTCGCTAGCTTGCTGGAGAATACGTTGTTCCTCCGTCAATGCCTCGCGCGTGCGTGGATTGGTCACAACCTGTATGGCTTCGTGTGTTTTCTTCAAGAGATCATCAAAGGCTGAGCGCGTCAGAAAATGAACCGTCATCTCTTCTGGCTCACGCTCCTCGCACAAACGTACCTGCGTGCGCACGCCCGTCACCGCTCCACCTGCGAGACGTGGAAAAATATCGCGTCCCAACATGGCAGCTAGCAGTGTGCTTTTGCCTGCTCCCGCATGTCCAATTACCTTCACTGTATATTCACGCGTAAAATCAAGCGCACGAGTCGCTTCAGAAAGATGATGGCGCAGTTTAAGAACCTGCTGTGACTCAATCTCCTGCAACTGAGGACGTTCAAATAATTCCGCACACGCCCGCGCACGCTGAATTTGCTTACGCCAGGCCATCATTTTCTGTGTTTTGCCTGGCAAATCCGCCGGAAAATAGCGATCCATCATCGCCGATTGCTCTTGCAAACGCTGAAGGGTATTAAGAATCTCGCCCGGTGAAGATGGCACGAGTGCTACATTTTTTTCATCTTCATCATCCTCTTCATCCTCTTCTTCTTCATATTCCTCTATTTCACTATTCGATCCATAGGAAGAGAAGAGCTGATTTCCTTGCGTACCCTGTTTTACTGCTGGTCGCAGGCGTTGCCCACAAATATTACAAAATTCGGCATCAATGCGGACAACATTATCGCACTGTGGGCACGTGGTGAGTTGTTGCCCCTGTCTGGTTACTTGCATAAATGTTGCGTATCCCCCTTTACGAACAGAAGTCGCGCAGCGATCATAGCATACTTCCTTGCAGAGATGCAATATGCTCGTAAAGGGGGAAAGAGGCTGATTAGTTTTTGCGCAAAGTGACTCATTTTAGGAGACAAAGACCGCTTGTCGGGCAATACTGTCTGCCACCTGCTGCTCCTGTTCTGTGGCAAGCGGCAAGATCGGCCAAAGTTGGTGTGCAGCATCGTTCGCCGCCAATAACACACCAAAACGTTCCAACAGCATCGCCTGTGCAGAAAAGATGGCACTACTGGGGACAAACACCTGCTGCACCGTCATAGCCACACACCCTTCGGCACGATTTTTCCCCGAGAGGTACGACCAGAAGAGTTGTTGCCCAACTGAGGGTATCGAATGGTACGAAGCATTCGTCACCAGCGTATTCATCGCAGTAATACAGTTTGGATCATCAAAAGAACTCGCTCCTTGCTGATGAAAGCTGACTACCCAATGGTCTTGTTGCCAGCGTATGCGCAACGTCACAAATTGCTGCCCTCCGCTCACCTGCAATGGTCTCTCTAGTACTGAAGATGATGACGGCACTATTGGAACATATTGCCAGATAGGACGAATGATCGCCGCTACATGCCAGTCGGAGTTTAGACCAGCAACATCATTTAATGCGCCCGGCCAGTTCAATGTACAAAACAAGCGACAGTCATTGTTATCCACAAAACAAGAAATACCGAGCGAAATGCCCTCACAATTGGCTGGTAAAGCGGTATTTATATCCAAGACAAAACGATGCATCACCTGCAATGGTGTCACCGCAGTACGCACAATCCCGCTATCCGGGCTATAGACATAGCGTTCGCCCGGTTGTACAACGGTTGTAGCTTGCAATAAATCTAAAAATTGCTGTGTATCCTGTATCAATGCCTCGCGCTCCACAACAGGCATTGATGCTAACGAGGGTGCGCGAGGAAACTGAATCAGTGTTGCCTGCCGACCATATCCATTCATACCAACGATACTCGTCTTGCACGTTTGAACTCCTTGGGCAGGAGTGACCAGTAGCACACATTGCTGCGTATAAAATGGCTCAGCATGCCATATAAAAACGTGGCGGCCCACTGGTAACGTAATAGGTTGCTGGCTAATTAAAGTTGGCACTTGCGGGAGGAGACGCCCATCGAGAGTCATATTACCCCAGGCCGGGAGCGTTTGGAAAAAAAAGAGTCTGCCACTCGTTTTTTGCGACATAGGCGACCAAGGCCATATACCCCACAGAGAGGTCATACTCCCAAATAACACGAACAATCCAACAAGAAACAGACCTCCAGTGATAACAATACGCTTACGCCGCTGCTCATACGTTAAACGGGCCGATAAGACGAGGGAATGTACTAACGGGAGAGGGGGATTTTTTGTCGACTTCTGCTTACGGTCGTACTCACCATCCAGGTCCGAAATTTCAATGATCTGCTCTTCGGGGTTATATGCGGAGTTCGTATCAGACATCATCGCCCTCTCTGTTCAAGCAAACAAGCGTTATGCGAAGCCCAAAAATAACAGGCATTACAGTACCTCTTGATACCAATAGCATATCTGCTCTAGATTGTCTAGCCTACCCTGCATGCGGACAGGGGAACATGACCTCAAGCCACAAAAAGAGAAAATATGTGCAAATAAGATGCACCGGATTTGACACGATTACGACAACATGGTATAATTAGAACAAGATTTCAATGTATATTGGACACTAACTATCAGCAAAACAGCCATACGTTCACCCATACCTGCATCATTGCCATCAGGCAGAAGCTCTTCTCCTTGTGAGTCGTGCCTTTATCCTGAAAGGGGCTACCTCCATGAGTATTATTCAGCTGACCCAAACCATTCATATTGTACCAAAGTCGTCAGAACAGCCTGGCAAGCAAAACTTACAACCAACACTACCAGGCATGGAGTCAGAAACACTTGTATCGCCGCCTGTTTCTAACCGCCAAATCGCCGAGGTCCTTGCCGATATCGCCGATCTATTAGAGATACAGCGAGGCAATCCCTATCGCATTCAAGCCTATCGCAACGCGGCACGTGGCATCCTGGCATTACGCGAGCGTGCAGCAGATATACTTGCCCGTGGCGAGACATTATCTGTACCAGGACTGGGAGAACGTCTCCGCTCGCGTATTGCCCAGCTTGTTGCTGATGGCACAATGACCTTCCAGGATGGCGTCTGCATGCAGACTCTTCCCAAACCCATACGCACACTCATGGCCATTGAGCATGTTGGGCCTTCAACAGCCATTCGTCTCTATCAGGAGCTTGGCATCGATAGTGCCGAAAAACTTTGGCAAGCTGCCAAGCAACATCGCATCTGTACGCTCGCCGGCTTTGGTGAACGCAGTGAGGCCCGTATCAAAAAGGCCGCCGCCCATCTACTACAGCGGCCTCAAGATGGTGCAGCCTAGCACAGACACAGCTAGAGCGAGGGGAAATGTGATAGAATGCTGAGAGAGGCGGCGTGAAAGTATTCTATCACACCCTCTATCCGTTTTACCGTCTTCCCAAGCAGGAGGCATTGCTATGTCTGAAAGTCTTTCCCATCTGAACATTCCGGGGGAAAAATCTCGCGAACTGCTCGCACGTCGCCAGCAGGTTGTGGCACGCGGACTCTCCGCTACGATGAATGTATTCGCGGCCAAAGCTGACGGAGCAATCATCGAGGATGTCGATGGAAATCGCTTCATTGACCTCGCAGGTGGCATCGGAGCCATGAATATTGGGCATGCACGCCCAGAAGTAACCAGAGCAATCGCTGAACAGGCCGCGAAATTTACGCATACCTGCTTCACCGTCATGATGTATGAGCCATACATTGCACTGGCAGAACGTCTTGTTAAAATGACGCCCGGCGATTTTCCCAAAAAGGCCATTTTCTTTAACAGCGGCGCAGAGGCCGTTGAAAACGCGGTCAAAATTGCACGCTACGCGACTGGCCGTCCTGCCGTCATCGTTTTTGACAATGCCTATCATGGTCGTACACTCATGACGATGACCATGACCGCCAAAGTCAAACCCTATAAGCATCGCTTTGGTCCCTATGCCCCTGAAGTCTATCGCGCTCCATTCCCTTACCCCTATCGTATGAACATGACACCCGAACAGGCGTCACAAGCGTGTCTTGAAGAGATTGAGCGCATGTTCGTAGGCGAGGTTGCTCCCGACCAGGTTGCAGCCATCATCATCGAGCCGGTGCAAGGCGAAGGTGGCTTCATGGTCTCACCGCCGGGCTTCTTGCACGCTCTGCAAGCATTGTGCGCCAAACACGGCATCCTTTTTATTGCAGACGAAATCGCCACCGGTTTTGGCCGTACAGGCTCCATGTTTGCCTGTGAGGAAGCAGGTATTACCCCCGATATTATGTGCCTTGGCAAGGCGCTGACGGGAGGAATGATTGGTATGGCCGCCACCCTTGCCAC
>DAICZM010000193.1:2895-8595 GCA_027311145.1 Ktedonobacterales bacterium | reverse complement strand
GCATTGGCGAAAGCGGAAATGTTGCCGAAACGTTGTTTTGTGTCTTTGGCAAGAGCTGTCATGACCACCTGTTCAACATCGGGTGAGAGCGATGGAACGAGCGCACGCAAAGATGGTGGTGGTGCTGTCATGTGTTGGGCATAGAGTTCGATAAAAGAGCCTTGAAATGGACGCTCACCACAAATCCATTCGTAAATCGCGATGCCGAGAGAATATTGGTCACTGGCCCGCACGGCACGGCCTTGCAGTTGTTCTGGAGCCATATAGGCAACGGTCCCAGTAATATCTTGCTGTGTGCCTTGATAGCGTGAACTTTGTGAAACGAGGGCAATGCCAAAGTCGCTAAGCAGGATATCGCCGCGTGAGCCAATCAGCATGTTTTCTGGTTTAATATCGCGGTGTACCAATTTCTCGTTATGCGCATACTGAAGGGCATCGGCGAGTTGTACCACATACGGAACAATCGTGGTAAGCGGCAGTTGTGAGCCGCGTGAGTGACGTTGGCGGAGTGTGCCTCCTGCGGCATAATCCATAACCAGGAATGGCGTCTCATCAGCAATGCCAAAGTCAGTGACGCGCACGATATTGGGATGGATGAGGCGTGCAACGGTTTGCGCTTCTTTCAAGAAACCATTCAGGTCTTCCTCATAGGTGAGACGCGCCTGCAACACCTTGATGGCGACAGGTGTTTTGAGGAAGACATGTTCGCCCAGATAAACATTGGCGAACCCTCCCTGTCCTAGTAGGTGGGTGATGCGATAGTTGCCCAGTTGTTGTCCTATGCGATCAACCATATGCTTCAATGGCTCCTAAAAAGATTTGTAACGGGCCATATTGCTAACTGAAGGCATTGTAAAATATGGGAACGTAATTGTCAATGGCTGGATTGTCAAATTGTCAAACTGAAAAGCTCTTGTTTATGCGTGATCTTTCAAGCTCCATTGCTGTAACACTTGTAACATATCTTGTACAATCTGTTCTAGTGGGGCGAGAGCGACATATTCTTCAAAGGAGTGTTCGTTGACAACTCCTGTAGAGAGCGTAAAGACGCGCATGGTGGGTCGGAAACTGCTCGTATCGCTGCCGATAAAGGTGGGTTGTAGCTGTAAGTGTTCCCCACGTTGCGCGAGAACATTTTTATAGGTTTGTAATAGAGGTTCATGCTCACTTATGGTATAACCTTGAGCATGCGTGCTAAAGTGGACCTCGGCGTGTCCTCCAAAACGCCGCGCGGTCTGCTTAAAGCTTTCATGAATGCGTTGTTTATACTGTTCTCGCATCTCAGCAGACTCGAAGCTGCGCAATTCGCCTTCCAGCACAATACAATCAGGAATGGCGTTGCGCGCATTCCCGCCGCTGATACGTCCCATGTTGATGCGTGTTTGGTCATGCGCGAGTGAGCCGCGTGGATAGTCGGTGGAGCGAAATATCTCCAGTGCGTTGACGGTGTGAGAGAGGTCCTTGCCTGGATGGCCAGTGCGTCCCATAATCGTGACATCAAAGGCCTCGTAAGTCGCTCCCTTTGAGACCACAATGCCAGCTTCAAATGCATTATCGAAGACAATACCATCGCTAACATGCCAGTGTGTGCTGTCGAAGCCGATAGCTCCGCACATGCCAATTTCTTCTTTGACGGTGAAGATCAAGACGAGTGGCGGGTGGGGCAGCTGTTGTTCGATGATGCGCTTGACAATCTCAAGTACGATCACCAAGCCGGCTGCATCATCTGCGCCGAGGTTGGTTGTGCCGTCACTAAAGAGGATGCCATCGCGTAAAAGTGGTGTGTGTCCGTGTCCAGGGGGAACGCGATCCATATGGGCATTCAAGAGGAGGGTTTTGCCATCACCTGCCAGTGTTGCCAGCAGATTGCCCTCGCTATCGGTTGTAGAAGCGATCCCCAGCGATGCCAGTTGTTGCTCAAGATAGTGGCGAACCTGCTCTTCATGGCCCGACGTGCTAGGAATACCAACGAGTTCGATCAGGGTGTTACATAAACGCTCAGAGTACATGGGATAAAAATCTCCTTCTGTAGGTATCATATCCAATAGAACTATCTCTGTATTATAGCAAACTGTGTCGTGACGAGTTATTTTGTTGATTGTGCCAGACTAGCTATTCGGTTATAATGGGGGGCAAGCATACTTTGTTCACGGTCCACATGTGCGTAGGGGGAAATCTGTGTATGGCGCATAATGCAATGGAGTTGATGGGAACACCTGCTGAACTTTTCCATTGGGTACCTGGTGAAATAGTCGTGGTCATTCGCTTACCCCGACTCTTGACGGATGAGCTACAAGAGTTGCTGGTGAAGCAGGCACGAACGTTATTAAATGAATTTCTCGCACAATATCATATTTCGTTAGAAACATATGGTACAGATGGACGCTGGCGCGATAACCCGACGATGCCACCTGTACGCCGTCGCGCCTTTACTTTTGGTTTGCATCGGAAGCAACCACTGATGGCAATATTTTTCCATGTACGGCATGCGGATGCGAGTGTGCGTGATGCGCTTCCTATTGCATTATCGTATTTACAGAGCCATTTGGAGCAGGTTGCGCAACGTGGGCTATTCATTGTGTCCGCGATGCCAAACTGGCTGGTGATGGCGGCTCCGCTCTTGCATGGTAAAGGTGGGCCGGCCTACCCAGCACGTCCAGCTCCTTCTCTGGATGTTCCCGCGCCCGGCAATGCCTTCCCGGGTTGGCATATTAACTGGCAAGAGCAGGGTATCGCGCATGACTTACGGGGCGCAGAAGATGTATTGGTTGCTGTTTTGGATACAGCGCAACACCCTGATCGTGTGTTGCATGCGGCAGCTCGCCCTGAATGGCAGCGAAATTGGTTGTTGCAGCGCATTGCCAGCGATATGCGCAATGAGGATGGCTCGTTTGTAATTGAGTATGATCGTTATCCACTTACCAATGACATGAGTGCAGGACAGGACCGTTTTGGTGATGCTCGCTATTATATGATGCCCGATCATGGTCTGGCCGTAGCTGGGCTGATCCGCGATGTTGCTCCACATGCACCTATCCGCTTGATACGCATTCTTAACGAATATGGTGCAGGTGATCTCTATCAGCTGTTTGCCGCACTGACTGATTTGGAGCGTGAGTTGGTGGCGGGTTCTATTCGTCGTCTTGTGTTAAATGTGAGCTTGACGATCATGCCAGATATTCGCCGTTTGCCGTATATCTGGTTCGACCAGCGGCAATGGCCAAGTTCACAATTAACAGGGGTGATGCATGCCCTACGTCACCTTGAAGAGGGTGTACGTCTGCTCTTTGAAAGTTTGTATGCCCAGGGAGTGTTGATTATTGCGGCGGCGGGTAATGACTCGCTTCATGCCCATCAAGAGGGTTTGCCGCCACGTCCACCGCGTGCGCCTGCGCGCTATGAGTCAACGGTGAGCGTGACCGCCGTCAACAGCCGCTTTGCTGCATCGAACTTTGCCAATGCAGCCGTGCAGTTTCCCTCTGAGAGTGGGGTAGCGACCTTTGGCGGCGATGCCTATGGGCAAACAGATGGCAATGCTCTGCCCGATGCTGTGCGCACCCTGTTTATCTCCCCAACGTTTCCAGGTGGGGAGCAGAATCTCTCAGGTTGGGCAGACTGCTCCGGCACGTCATTTGCCGCTGCGATTATTAGCGGTATTGGGGCACATCTCATGGCGCAGGGATGGTCGGCAGCGAATGTCATGGCACGCTTGACCATGGGCGCAGAGCGGAAAACAGAGACGCTCTTTGGCCCTGCTCCTGATGTGCCGCATTTACTAGCAAATGTCGTGCGTGTGCAGCAACGTTTTGGTTTGTAGGACGGGCTGACCAGTGGGGCTGTGGGGCTATATTTGCCTTGACGCTTCATTTTGTATAGTGTATACTACGGATGTGCAGTTCTTGCTACATGTAATAAGCCAGAGAAGAGTCGATAAGACCTCATGAGGGGTTGATGTATCTATCTTCATTTTACTAGCTTGACTTTTAACGGTTGGATGTAGTAAAACATGTACAGGGCTTCAAGTGTTTTAACAGTAGAGGTGAAAGATATATGATCGACACAACCACCATCACAATGACCCCTACCGCATTGGGCAAGATTCGAGAGCTGCTTGAGCAGGAAAATGACCCAACGTTGGGCTTACGTGTTTTCGTCGCTGGCGGCGGTTGCTCCGGCCTTCAGTATGGTATGACCTTGGATGAAGAGCAAGAGGGCGACACTATTCTTGACCAGGGCGGCTTGAAGGTGTTCGTTGACGAGATGAGCCTGGGATACATCGCAGGGAGTGAAGTTGACTATGTAGATAGCCTGATGGGTGCGGGCTTCACGGTTAACAACCCCAATGCAGTGTCTAGCTGTGGTTGCGGGCATTCATTCCGAACTTCTGAAGGTGGCGGAGAGTCGCGAAGCTGCGGCTGCGGTCACTAATCCAGAGAACTAAAACGGACTGATACACAATCTTTCTGGTATTGTCCAAAAGAGAGAACAGGTCTTTTTTGACATCTATTACGTCAAAAAAGACCTGTTTCTGCTCCTTATTTGCTTTGCGAGAGGCCCGCTCTACTCTTCTTCTGCTATCTCGTGTGTGATGGTGCTATCCGGCTGCATGTCATTGGTCGTTGGCGGCTCTGCGAGGAGGCGTTTTACTAAGGCAGGCATATCGCTTGTAAATTTGGAGTTTGCGACCACTTTTTGTGCGCCAGCTTGTAGTGCGCGTGCGCGTGCGCTCAAGTCCATATGTGAGCCAAATGCTAGCACCGGTAGATGATGGGTACGTGCTATGCGAATGGCATTTTCCCAGTCAACGCCAGTGATGGCGGTGTTAATAATAACTAGTGCGGGTTGTTCATCCTCTGTGGCGGGCGTCAGACGTTGTTCAAAGGCTGGTAGCGAACGGGCAATTGTGACTATCATGCCGTGGTGTTGGAGCGTATCGCGAATTTTAACGGCGAAAAAGAGATCTTTTTCAAGAGCCAGAATGGTATTTTTCACAATAAATCCCCTCTAATCATCAGAACGTTCATAGACGGGACGGCGGAAACGCTCTCCTAATTCCTGGTTAATCACGTCCATGTCCATATAGAGGGGAGGTGTGAGGACGTGATGTGTACCCGTACAGTAGGGTTTATCACATTGGCGTGCATGACTGGTTTCAAAAATCAGATTGCCGTTTTCGACCGTCATCCAGATATGTTTGCGTGAATAGCCATCGCCCCACTTGAGAATAAGGCCATCTTTGTATTCGTCAAAGCGTCCCTGACCATACAAGTAATCGCGGTTGAACATGTGAAGAACCTGACGAACGCGGCTGGCATCGATGACTTCAGCAACTTCTGGTGACATACGTGTAGTTGCTTCTTGTGCTAAATCTTCTTGTGGGATATGCAACGCACGCGCGGTGTGTTGCTCCTCGCGGATCATCTGCTGAATAAGTAAACCTTCCTCGTCGCTCAAACCATGTCCTTGCCCAAGAATGGGTGTTTTAGCAGGCTGTGATTGGTGTCGATTATCAGGCTGTTGTCTATTTGCCACGCTGGGACTCCTTATAGATAGCTATTGTGTCGCGAGAGATCACGAGACGCACATAACATGCTATGCTCAAATAGGGATGTTGTTTTGATATCTGTGTTTACTGTATCACGTCATGGGCAAACGTGCAACACAATGTGCCAAGTTGTCCAAGGATGTCGTATGCGCTTC
>DAICZM010000193.1:0-2885 GCA_027311145.1 Ktedonobacterales bacterium | reverse complement strand
GTTGTCTCCACTCTGTAAGTGAAATGGTGTAGAATAGAGTAGATGAGCGATATGTATCGTATCTCTGCTGTTGATTTTTTGTAGAGATGAGATTGAGTTGAACAACTATGGCAAACCCGCAAATACCAATCATTGTCGTGGATGATACACCGATTAAGCGGCGTGGGGTCTGCGAATTTATAGAGGAGACTCCAACGCTTTCTTTACAGGGTCAGCTTGGAAGTGCGCTCGAGACAGTCCAGTTGGTAGAGCGACTAACACAGCAAGAGGTGAAAAAGCCGTCACTGGCTGGCTGGCTGGTGTTTTCTGATTTGCGTCTAGGGAGCGATAATGGTATCGAGTTGGGGCGTGCGCTGCTAGAGCTGGCATCTGGCTTGAGGGTAGTTATTTACACGCAAGACCCGAGTTGGACACTGGCGGCAGAGGTGTTTCGCCACGAGTATACACGGCGCGGAACACTGCGTAGTGCGAGTAAAAAACCTGGGCGACCGCAGGGCTTGCATGGCTATGCCTTGTTTAATAACATTGAACCGCTCTATCTTGAGCGGATTGCGATGACGGTAGTGATGCGCAACGAGACCTTCATTGATCCCGAAGTACTCAATTATCTGCTGAAACGCTTACGCGGGCAACGCCTGACGCCGCGTCAGGAGGAATGTGCCCGGCTGATTGCGCTGGGTTTGAGTAATGATGATATCGCGCTCAGCATGGGCTTTTTCAATCCAAAAGGTGGACCCAATATCGGCCCCTTGGAGAATCTTGTGAGTGAGCTATACACCTTCTTTGCGATTAATGGTGCGCCTAGCGACCCAGGACGACGCGTATTGTTGGCTCATGCATACGAAGCCTATGCCGGACTCCGGCAAAACCCTGTGATCACTGCGGAACCTTCGTCTCGCTTACCTCCATAGCGGGCTGTTCCTGTGTGATGGGTGGTAGCGGAATATGTAATGTGACTCGTGTGCCGTGGTCTGGCTGCGGACGTGGCATGGAATGTAATGTTAATGTTCCCCCGGCCTCACGTACCTTGAGGCGGGCTTTGAACAGACTGGTTTTTTCTAAAGGGATATGCTCGCTATCAAAACCACGACCATCATCAGTGACAGAAACTTCCAGCTCGTTGTTCGTACAGAGTGTACGCACGGTAGCAAACGTTGCCCCTGAGTGATTATAGACATTCAAAAGAGCCTGCGTGACTGCATAGGAGATGGCTTCAGCAATGCGGGACCCTTCTTCGCTCTGTTCTAGATTTGAGCTTAGCGTATCTAAAGCCCAGAGGTCGGCCTGAATCTGAAGCGAAGATTCAGCATGTAGGGCAGGTAAATCTTCGCGAATAAGTTTCTCCAAATGTAATTTTAAGCCGAGACTACGACGTTGGTAGGCATCTTCTACGAGCAGTTGCAGGCCACGTAGATCACTTTCCAATTCTTCACTGATTTTGCGTACCTTCCCTAAAGCATCAATAATGGGCTGCACTGCGGCTTTGCCTGATGGGTCATGTTCGGCCTCGACGCGCAATTTATGCTGCCAATGTCCAAGTAGGGCGCGAATGCGCAAGGCTTGCTGCTTCGGCTGGTCGTGGATGCGTTGCGAGAGTAGCGAGCGCAGGTGTGCATCTGCATGCAACAGAAGAGAGGTTGCCTGTTGTAGCTCTTCGTTGGTATCAAGCAATTCGGCGGCGGTTTTTTGCTGTTGCCGTAGGGCCTCCTCGCGTTGCGCTAAACTGATCTGTAAGCGGTCCACTAGCCGCAACGAGCGAATGGCGTAGGCGAGCAATAAGGGATAAAATGCGGCCAATAGATAAAACATCGAGAGTGGCAGGAGGGTTTGCCCAGTGAGCAGAATGGGCAGGATGCCGAGGCAGAAGCCTAGACCAATCCCCCCAATCCAGAGGGTGAGTAGATCAATGATGCGACGGCGAACATTAGAAGGAATGGTGTGGTGATTGGCGCGTGCTGTCGTGTGATTTCGCAATGGCAACAAACCGCTGACACGTATCAATGAGTTGATGCCAATGCCGAAACTGACTACGCCACCGATCACGCCGTATCCGAGACTGGCGGTCAGGTTGATGCGGGTCGGGACATATCCAAAAAAGAGTAATGAACCCCATTCATAAGCAAGCAGTGCGAGCAGGGGCAGATAAGGGAGTCCGTCGACAATGATACGCGGAGTGCGCACGCTAGAGAGTGCTTCTGGCCGATAGGTGAGACTGAGATGAATAAAAGCTGCCCCTAACAAGGCGAACGAGGGAACCCAGAGCAGTTGAAAGACGGCGTCTGCGCTATATGCCTGTTGCACGTTGCCCCAATGGCTATAGAGGAGAAAGAGCATCGCGGGAGGGAGCAGCGTTAGTCCTTCGACTGCACTACTCCAGTCATGGGCCGTTGCCAGCAAGATGCCACCGACGATGAGCCAACTTAGCCCTGCAAGCAATGCCAGTCCATAGTTTTGCCACCACATATCCAAGGTAAAAGCGGTTGCATTGCGTTGGAATGTTTGCATTGTGCCATTATGTTGAATTGTATAGGTAATAGGATCTTCTGGATGGGCGTGCTGGTAGACTCTGGTAAGAGCCATTGTGCCGTGTATGCCATTCACGCTGAGAATGCGATTATTGCTCGTCAGCGAATCGGCAGAGATAGGCAACGGTGGAAGCTGTGGTGGCGTTGAAACAATGACAACTTGCCCATCGGTGTTATCGATGGCCCAGAAAAAACCACCAAAGGTGTTGCCTACTTCATTGAGTAGACGGGCTTGCCCTGTAATACTCATGCCTAGTAGAATACTTGCTACAAGGAAATAGATGAGTGTTAAGCGGGGACGGAGTCGTTGCCACCATGTATTGGTTTGTATGGAAAAAATAGACATCTCTCAGTCTCACC
>DAICZM010000192.1 GCA_027311145.1 Ktedonobacterales bacterium | reverse complement strand
CTCTGTCAAACGTCATTGCGCACGTTTTTTGTGTCTGGGAGCAGGGCATGATAAATCACGCCCCTACAATTAATAAAGGCAGAACGTGTATCATATCATTGTAGGGGCGTGATTTATCATGCCCTGCCTCTCCGAAACGGTTGGAATGAAGATTGACAGAGCACTACGGGCTTTTACGGGTATGGTAATTTTATATGGTTAGAGACGCTCTGGGTGTTTTTTCTGCCAATAGCGCATATAGCCTTGCACGGTCATGGGATAATTGGTTGCGATATCGTAGCGTGTCAAGGCTTGTGGGTCGCGGGTCACGCGCTGAAGTTCTGGTTCGGTCTGCTCTTTGAGCATAGCCAGAATTGCGGCCTCGTTTTTACCATCACGCATGGCCCCTAGCACAAAATCGCCCCAGGAGAGCAGACGTTCGCGCAAGCGTTCCAGGTGGGGAAGAGATGGGCGCGTCGGACCAAAATGTGCTAGATAGAGAACATCGGGACGGAGCCTTTTGAGCAGATCGATGCTGGCAGACCATGCCTCGATGTCCAGGTCGGGTGGTGGCGTAGGCGGACGCACATAATCGATATCCTGTAAACGCACGCCCGCAACGTCACCTGCGAACAGTTCGCCAGAGTGAACGTCGAAGAAGATCACATGGTGAATTGCATGCCCTGGCGTATAGTGAACCTCTAGACGACGGTTTGCAATCGTCAGTACATCACCGCCTTCAATGACGTTGACGCGCTCTTTTGGCGTTGATCTGATCTCGCCCCATAGCTCTTGCATGCGATCCCCGTAGATGCGTGTCGCGCTGGCTACCACCTTAGTTGTATCAATCAGGTGCGCGGCCCCTTTGCTGTGGACATAAACGGTCGCATTGGGTGTATGTTGAATGAGAGAACCAACGGCTCCCGCGTGGTCGAGATGAATATGTGTAGCCAGGATATGGGTGACATCGGCTGGCGTAAAGCCAGCTTCGCTAATGGCGGCAAGTAATGCCTCTAAGGTGCTGCCGGGTCCGGGGTCAATGATGGCAAGTTCGTTGTTTCCCGCTAGCAGATAGGAACCGACAATGCCGGGTTCACTCTGAAATGGCAACGAAATTTGCCATGTGCCAGACGTGAGTTGCGTGGTGGCTGCCAAAGAAAATACTCCTTTTATTAGTGCTGGACGGAAATTTATCTGTCCGCTGTGTGTCTATCCATTTTATTTCCATTACTACGTCTTAATTCCTCCATTTTACGATATTCGGTATGAATGTTGCCATATGCTCGCTAGCAAAAGCACCATGGGGGATACTTGCATCTGAGCAAGGAACATGTTATCGTTGCTTCATAGCGTAACCAGAACAATTTCAATGGCCATGCCAGGAAAACTCCTCCTGGTATATCAAAAATAGTAGGTGAAAACGTGTTTGAACAACCACTAGTCATTCATGCCTATTTGGATGATGCCCGCACCCTTTTTGTCAAGCTCTCTGCACCACATACCCAAGCGGTGCTAGCCGAGGAAATAAGCGTGACCGATCAGACAACAGGCGAGAAATTTCCTGTTGCGGCTGTGAAATTTTACGGCGATGCTGCAAATCCGCAAACTGATCTGCTCGTTGTGACGCTAGCAGAAGTTCCTGATGTGACACATCTGCTGGAAATAGCCCTGCGCAATCACGGCGGCAATATTGTAATTCCGCGCAACGTGCTAAATGAGACCATTTATTACTATGGTGGTGACGATCTTGGTTGCGTCTATAGTGCGGAAGAGACCACGTTTCGTGTCTGGACGCCAACTGCTTCAGATGTTCACCTGTTGCTCTATGGCAGCGAGACAGGACCACTGATAAAACAGGTAGCAATGGAAACCAGCGATGGTGGGACATGGTTTGTGCGCCTTGAGGGCAATCTGGCTAATTGGTATTATCTCTATCTGGTCACGATTCATGGCGTTACCCATGTCGCTGTCGATCCCTATGCGCGTGCGATTGCGGTCAATGCCCACCGTAGCATGGTGATAGACTTGACCGCTACCAATCCTGCTGGCTGGGAACATGACCAGCACCCGTCGCTGGCATCATCTGTTGATGCCATCATTTATGAACTGCATGTGCGTGATTTTTCCATTGCGCAAAACTCTGGCATGCAGCAGAAGGGTTACTATGCCGCCTTTACGGAAGAGGGGACGCGCAGTCCAGAAGGGCTGGCAACGGGCCTCGACCACTTAAAAGAGCTGGGCATTACGCATGTGCAGGTTTTGCCAGTTGAAGAATTTGCCAGCGTCGATGAATATATCTTTGATCAATATAACTGGGGTTATGATCCACGTAATTACAATGTGCCAGAAGGGGCGTATGCTACAACGCCACATGGCATAGCCCGTATTATGCAATATAAACAAATGATCCAAAGTCTGCACAAGGCGGGTATTGGTGCTGTTATGGATGTGGTATATAACCATACCTATGCCATCGTCGATTCGGATTTCGATAAGCTTGTGCCACAATATTACTATCGCACGAATTATGAGGGCTATTATACGAATGGCTCTGGTGTAGGCAATGAAATAGCGTCAGAACGTCCGATGGTCCAGAAATTTATACGCGACTCGCTGATCTATTGGGTGCGGCAGTATCATGTCGATGGTTTCCGTTTTGATTTGATGGCTTTGCTTGGTGTGGAGACGATGCAAAAAGCGGCTGCTGATCTGCACGCCATTAACTCATCACTACTGGTCTATGGCGAACCCTGGACGGGGGGTGGTTCTGCTCTGTCTGGCGACCAACTGCTCACAAAAGGCCGCCAGCGCGGTCTCGACATCGGCGTCTTCAACGATGAAATCCGCGATATCCTAAGTGGGACCGTTTTTAACGCGGGTGCGCAGGGCTTCGCAACAGGAGCGCAAGGACAGGCTGACTCCGTGAGGCGCGTCATCATGGGCAGCATCGACGATTTTGCAGCCACGCCAGGCGAGACGATCAACTACGTAAGCTGCCATGATAATCTGACGCTCTGGGATAAGATTGCGCAGAGCAATGGACAGGATAGCGAGGCTGATCGCATCAAGATGGATGAACTGGCGCATGCTATCATTCTAACCTCGCAAGGAGTGCCGTTCTTGCAAGGCGGCGAGGAGTTCTTGCGCACGAAGCATGGTAATAACAATAGCTACAAAGCGGGCGATTATATCAATCAGTTTGATTGGAGCCGGAAAGCGCAGTATAAGGCTGTGTATGAATATTACGCGCAACTCATTCAACTGCGTCTGAAACATCCCGCGTTTCGTCTGCGTACCGCCGATGAGGTCAGGCAGCATCTCTCGGTGCTGAGTAGTCCCGACAATACGCTCGCTTTTGAATTGCACGAACACGCCAATGGCGATCCCTGGGCCTATATTCTGGTCATTTATAACCCCAACAAACACGAGGTTTCCTTTGCGTTGCCATCGGGTACGTGGACGCTGGTAGGGACGCAAGGCTATGTGGGAGAGGAATCGCTTGGGCAAGTCGAGAGCATTGTGCCCGTCCCCCCTATTGCTTGTATGATTCTGTATCAGGACGATGGACAGCGTAACTGATGTAGAAAAGATAGGCACGCGTAATCGTAAGATTCGTTGATACCCCGTAGGGAGTGGTCCGCCGCGCTTATGCATCAACGATGTCATCAACCATGTCAAAGAGACACGGACATCGTTGTACACGAGCGTGGAACTCTCCCTACAGTTTTTTCGTGTCTTTAATAGGCTTACCGTTTGGTTGTGATCGATTTGGCCTGCGTGAAGAGCAGCAAGTAATCACGCCCGCCCGCTTTTGAGTCCGTGCCCGACATGTTGAAGCCACCAAAGGGTTGCGCCCCAACGAACGCCCCCGTACATTTGCGGTTAAAGTACAGGTTGCCGACATGGAACTCTGCTCTTGCGCGCTCGATACGCTGCTCATCGCGTGAGAAGAGCGCACCAGTCAAACCATACTCGGTGCTGTTGGCAATCTGGAGCGCATCATCAAAGTCTTGTGCTTTGATGATCGCAAGCACTGGCCCAAATATCTCTTCTTGTGCGATGCGTGCATGTGCATTTACATCGCCAATAATAGTTGGCTCGATAAAGTAGCCCGGCTCATGGTGCTTCCCGCCAAGCAAGAGACTGCCCTCGCTCTTGCCAATCTCAATGTACTCGCTGATTTTTTTCTGCGCACTTGCATCAACGACTGGCCCCATGTAGGTTGTGGGCAGTGTCACATCACCCATGGTAAGCTGTTTGGCCTTTGCAACAACCTTTTGTACGACCTGATCGTAGACGGACTCAACGATAATCGCTCTGGAACCTGCTGAACACTTCTGACCCTGGAAACCAAAGGCCGAGGTGACAATGCCTGTGGCAGCAGCATCCAGATCGGCAGTTTCATCTACGACAATCGCGTCTTTGCCGCCCATCTCTAGAATTGTACGCTTAATCCAGATTTGGCCTTTTTGTGGACGGGCGGCCAGTTCGTTAATGCGCAAACCCACATCGCGTGATCCTGTGAAAGCGATGAAGCGTGTCTGCGGACTCTCGACAAGCACGTCACCAATGATTGAGCCAGAACCTGTCAAGAAATTGACGACACCTGCGGGTAGGCCAACCTCTTCTAAAATGTGCATAAACTGAGCTGCAATAGCGGGCGATGTACTGGCTGGCTTTAATACTACTGTGTTGCCTGTCACAAACGACGCGCTTGTCATACCTACCATGATCGCACAAGGAAAATTCCAAGGGGGGATAACCGCGCCAACGCCTAGTGGGATATAGACCAGCTCATTATCTTCGCCCTCGATTTGTACAACTGGCTGCTTTTCTGCCAGACGTAGCATTTCGCGCGCATAAAACTCCATGAAGTCGATGGCTTCTGCCGTGTCGGCATCTGCCTCAACCCAACTCTTGCCGACCTCATAAATCATCCAGGCGTTCATCAAGAAACGTCGCTGACGTAGCAATTCTGCTGCCGCAAAGAGGTAATGTGCTCGCTCTTGGGCCGGCACGCGCTTCCAGGTCTCGAATGCCTGTGCTGCCGCTTGCATGGCCTCTTCGGCTTGCTCAACGCTAGCACGAGCAAAATGGCCAATGATCTGATCGGGTTGTGAGGGATTGAGCGAGGCGAATGTATGCGCGCTCATGATTTTCTTGCCGCCAATAATGAGAGGGTAGGTTTGTCCCAGTTCGCTCTTGACTTGTTGGAGAGCGGCTACCTGTGCCTGTCTGTTTGCCTCATGACTGAAATCAGTGAGGGGGGCATTTATAAAGGGCGTTTGTGCGCGAACGCTTGCGCTATTGACTGTTGTCGTCATGTGCTGAAAACTCCTTAGAAGAAAACACACACCATTGTGTCAACGGCCTGTGCCGTTTCTTATAGTCAATCATTGACTGCCTATAATACTCTTCCTTCTATTGTATCACACCATCGACGAACGTCTGTAGCGCATGGCGTTTGTGCGGGCAAGCTCATCTACTGGGCACATAACATCTGTCTACTGTGCATAACACCCACGTGCTGTCGTGTCATATCCTGTGGGTGTTATGCGCTGAGCGTCTCTAAATGCCCATAATGACGCTAATATAGTTGCGTGTCTCGGTGGGCAAGCAGTTCATCCAGTTGGCAGTTCCGCAGGTGCTAATGGCGTATTGGACCGTGCCGCCGCCGGCATTATATGCTGCCAGTGCTTTCGCATAGTCCCCGCCGTACTGATTGGCATATGAAGCCATCAATCGGGCAGCTCCATTGAGTGCCTGGATGGGATCCCAGGGGTTGATGCCCAGGCCTGCGGCGGTGCTTGGTAGAAATTGAGCGATGCCAACTGCACCCGCAGGTGAGACGGCATTTGGGTTAAAGCTGCTTTCTTGGTTGATCTGGCGCACGAAATAATCGGGTGAGATACCTGCATTGATGGCATCCTGGCGTGCAATCGCGACATACTGGCTCTGTGGCAATGTGATTGGTGCCGGGGCTGCCGGGGCAGCAGGTGAGACGGGCGCACTTTGAGTTACAGGCATCATATGTGCGATGATCCCTAAATTTTGCTGCTGCGCCTTTGCCCACTGTAGCACGCCACTAAAGAGTGGCAAGCCGCCTTGTCCATTGTCTAGCGGAGCCAGCGAGAGCAGCGTCGTCGCCATCACGGCGACAAGTGTGCCGAGCGTGATGGCGATACGTAGCCGCGGGGAGATGCGCCGTGCAGCAGTTGGGGGCCTGAGCGCGGCAGGTTGTTTCTTTGTGCCTGGGATTACAACAATGCGTGTCTTGGTTGTCGTTGGAGTAGACATCGTTGCTTGCAATGCCTGAAGCAGAGATGGCGTTGCAGACAGGTCTTTTAAGGGACCAGAGAACGGGGCGAGTTGTGCTGTTTGTGCCTTTGCCCGCTGAGAGACAGATAACGGTTGTGTCACTCTCTGTAATTGTTCAGTTGTTGTTTGCCCCAGCGGCGTGTAGAGTGGGGCGGTGGTAATGGGCGGCATTGTTGGAACATTATCTTGATTAGATGGCTCCTCTCTCATCGCAGCGAAACGGTCCGGCTGAAACGGGGGAAGAGGGGAAAACTGTGACATAACCTACCTCATTACTCCTAATAATTAATTTTTGCTTTTATGTGTTCAGAGTCTACCTGAATAGACCGATCTCAGTCAAATTTTTGCGCAGAGGGCTGCGAAAATTCACACAAAAGTCCTATAATCTCAACCAAATCTTAACCGTTGAGGAGCATTGAAACGTTTCGATGCGTGTGACATCGCTCGCTCTGTGGTTGCTACAACGATACGCTATTGTGTAAAACCTATCCGTTTACCCCAATAATTCTTTTTGCATGATCGCTGTTGCGATGGAGCCGTCGGCGTTACTATAGCTATACAATGCCAGCACGCCCTCCTGGTCTCCGCCCTTAAAGCTGGATGTGTAGGTTAGGGTGGTCGAAAACGCGCTGGTTCCGTTGCCATTCGTTCCGGTTGCGCTAGCCTGTCCGATATTGGTGTAGAGATGGTCAAGGATGATGGCTGTGCCAATTTTGCCCTCGAAGGTATTGCCCTGGCCTGTGATTGTGAGAGGGCTACTCAGCACATCATTGGCGGGAGGGGCACTGATCTTTAAGCCATCGGAGGTGACTGTTGTGACAATCCAGATGCCACCATTGGCATTATTTTCCAGACGACTCATCGTCACATGAATGACTCCGCCGCCTGGGTTAGAACTTTTGACATCAACCTGCGCATCGACATCCTGTTTTCCACCGCCGCTTATGAGGTTGGTGGTCGCGCTGCTGGACCATTGAAGCAGATTTGTTGCTAGGGCCTGTGCCACCTGCGTTGCGCTTAATTTCCAGGGATCACGTCCCTGATTCACCTGCTGCTGATCGCCCTCAGCCTGGTAGCGCGTCAAGTCGGGATAGATACCGGGGAAGGCGATGGGCACGAGTGTACCCGCTCCGTCCGACCACTTGAACTCGCGGAAGAGGTCTTGCGTCAAGGCGGCATTTGATTTTCCCGTATTGATACTCGAATTGAGATCGACTTCGGCGGTCATGACTGTATTATAGGCACTAATGGTAGCATTGCCCTTGTAGAGACCCTGTACTTTGAAAATCTGTGTTGGGCTTGCATTGGTAATCTGGTCATAGACATGGACATCAAGCGTGCTGGCGGTTCCCTGGTAACGCACCGTGACAAGGGCTTGCAGGCGTGGAATACCCATGAGTGTTGCGCATGTCACGCTTTCCACCTGGCTAACGCTGGGTTGTGTTGGCACAATGGGGTCCCAGTAGGCGGGCTGACTGATAGCGGTTGGACAGGACTGGATGCCCAACTGTACTTGTGGTGTGCCAGTTGAACTGCTGGTGAGCGTCGCACTTGTCGTGGGTGACGCGACCGCTATGGCTGTACTGGTCTTGCTGCCTGTGCTGCCACCGCTCGTGTTACATGCCGTCAGCAGACAGAGGAGCGCAAGTGAGAGCAGTGCCACAAGATTGTTTGACCGCGTGGTAGAGCTTGAGCTTTGAGCAGATCGGAAAAACGCTAATAAATGATCATATCGATCTTGTTTCATGCCATCCCCCCGTTATTCTGTGCGGAAGAAGTTTTCAACCTCGCGGATAGTAGATGTGCGGTGTGCAGGTGGAAGTGCATCTAGCACCAGTTTTCCGTAGCCTTTGCTGTATAGACGTGTGTCGAGAATGGCCATGACGCCCCTGTCTTCATGGCTGCGCAAGAGGCGTCCAATGCCTTGCTTGAGACGCAACACGGCCTGTGGTAGGACGTAGATGCCAAACCAGTTCTCGCCCGCCGCTTTCATTTGTGCCACACGAGCTTCGTGAACGGGGTCATCGGGTGGGTCGAATGGTAGTTTGTCGATTACCACGAGCGAGAGTGCGTCACCGGCAATATCGACCCCTTCCCAGAAACTTTTGAGGCCAAAGAGTACGGCTCCCTCCTCTGCACGGAAGCGTCGTGTTAGTTCCATGCGCGTCATATCGCCCTGTTTAAGCAATGGATAGGTCAGATGTGGGGCCATGAGTTCATAGGCGCGCTCTAGCATGCGTTTACTGGAGAAAAGTAGGAAGGCGCGCCCGCGTGAGAGCTTGACTAAGCGATACATCTCGCGTGCGATAGCTTTCATATAGTCATCAGAACCCGTACCAAAGGT
>DAICZM010000191.1 GCA_027311145.1 Ktedonobacterales bacterium | reverse complement strand
GCTTAGTAGTGAACGTAGATAGTATGACAGACCGACAAAATCATTGTTCCGCGGTCACATGCCAAGTCAGCACATTTGCGGAACAAGTGAGCAAAAATAGATAGTGATACAGAGTAAGGATTTCTATGCGTATCATTCTTTACCTGGGTAAAGGCGGCGTTGGCAAGACCACCGTTGCTGCCGCAACAGCGGTACGTGCCGCCACTTTGGGCAAACGCACGCTGGTGGTTAGTACAGACCTTGCCCATAGTCTGGCCGATTGTCTCAATACCTCTCTCACGTCTGACCCGATGGAACTGAAGACAAATTTGTGGGCGCAAGAGGTAAATGTGTTGGATGAGATGCGGCGTGGTTGGGGTAAACTGCAAGAGTCAATGAGCAAAACTTTGCGTAAGCAGGGCATCAACGCGGTTATGGCGGAAGAACTGGCTCTCATTCCGGGGATGGATGAGATCGTGAGCTTGATCAATATCTACCGCAATGCGCGTGAAGGCAATTTTGAGGTAGTGGTGATTGATGCGGCTCCAACGGGTGAGACGGTGCGCTTGCTCAGTATGCCTGATACTTTTCAATGGTATGCCGGCCGCCTCTCTGCTTTGCAGAGCAGTACACTCAATCTGGCGCGGCCACTCCTTAAGGCCGTGTTACCCAATACTGAAATTCTCGAATCGGTCAAACTGCTTAGTGAGCGCGTGAAGACACTGCGTGAAGTTTTAGGCAATCCCGATATCAGTTCGTATCGTCCGGTGGTCAATCCTGAACGCATGGTGATTAAAGAGGCTTTGCGCGCCGAGACCTACCTGGCTCTCTTCGGCTACCCGATTGATGGTGTTGTTTGCAATCGAGTGATTCAACCCGGCAATTATCAAGATCAGTTTATGCAGGAGATGTATCAGACGCAAGAAAAACTTCGTCAGCAGATACACCAAACCTTTGCGCCTCTGCCCGTTTGGGAAGCTCCCTATCGTTCGCGGGAAATTCTCGGCATTGAGGCCTTAGGCGAACTGGCTCATACCATTTTTGGTGAACAGGACCCCACGCAGGTCTTCTATCGCGGCCCCGTACAAGAGGTGACCCGTGAGGGCGATACCTACGTCTTACGTTTGCCATTGCCGCATGTAGAGATGAACAAGGTGCTGATGACGAAGAAGGGCGATGAAATGATTATCGAGATAGGCAATTTCAAGCGTGACATCACGCTACCGGCGGTGCTGACCCATCAGGAGGCAACGGTGGCGCGTTTCGTCAACAAGGCACTGGAAATTCACTTCACCGTTCCTGAAGAAGAAGTGGGTAAAAGCGCGTAGAGGCCAGTAGTGCTCTGTCAATCGTCATTGCATACCTATCCATGACACCCACAAGGGGTGTCACTACATGATATCAGATGATATGACGTGCCTAAAATGTAGTGACATCCCTTGTGGGTGTCATGCTCATCCTCTCTATGAAGATGGACAACTGGTTTTACGCGCTCAATTTGACGATGGTGACGCCGTCACCACCCTCGTTGGCGGGGGCAAAGGCAAACGATTTCACTAATGGATGATGGGTGAGTTGTTCACGGACGGCAGCACGTAAGGCTCCCGTCCCTTTGCCATGCACGATGCGTACCGACCCCATACCCGCTAGTGCAGCCTCATTGAGGTACGTTTCTAGTTCCTCAAGGGCATGCTCGACACGCCAGCCGCGCATATCGAGTTGGAGCGCGACGGCGGGACGGTCTTCGTAGCGTGGAGTCACAATGGATGGCGTTGGATTGTCGGTTGTTTTGGCCTTGCGTTTGCCGATACGCTCGATATTGTCGATATTGACGCGGAACCGCATCGACCCCATTTGCACTTCAGCCTCATTGCGGTCGGCTGAGATGCCGAGCAGTTCGGCGTTTTGTCCAAAGCTGAGGACATGCACGGTATCACCAAGCTGGAGTGGTCGGGTCAGCTCATCTTGTGGCAGCTCGACCTCTGGTGTTTGCTGACGCGGTCGCGCTGGTTCAGGAACGGATGTGACCTTTTCTTCCAGGCGGCGTGTTAATTGGCGCGCGTCGCTCAGACGCTCGCGTGAGATGCTGGCGCGCTGTACATCAATTTTGATTTTTGCCAGCGCGTTCTGCACTTCATCCAATTCGCGGCGCGCCTGTGCGCGGGCCTCGTTGAGGATGCGTACACGCTGTTCTTCCTGCTTGTAGCGTTCCTCTTCAAGTTGTTTGCGCTGATACTCGGCCTCGGCGCGTTCCATGCTTAAGCGGAAGCGTTCATCCTCGACGGCCTTGCGCTCGGATTGTAGCCCTTCTAGCAAGTTCTCCATGCGCACACCCGCGCTGCCCAAAAATTCGCGTGCGCGCTCAATGATGCCAGCGTCCAGGCCTAGACGGTTGGCGATTGCCAGGGCATTGCTGCGTCCTGGTAGGCCAATGCTGAGCTTATAGGTTGGTGAAAGCGTCTCGACATTAAACTCAACCGAGGCATTAACGACATTGGCTTGCTCGTGGGCGAAGGCCTTGAGTTCTGAGTAGTGCGTGGTTGCGACCGTCGTGACATGCTGTTCCAGCAGATAGGCCAGGATGGCGCGGGCCAGGGCAGAGCCTTCGCTGGGGTCTGTGCCAGCTCCCAATTCGTCTAGCAGGACCATGACATTTGTGCGTCGCGGCTCGTGCGGTTTGGTCAACGTTTCCGAGAGTGTGCCGCGAATCTCTAAAGCTCCGTCCTGCTTTTCTTCCTCGATACGCCGTAAAATCTCAATAATGCGACTTAAGTGCGATGAGAACGTACTCAAACTCTGTTCAATACTTTGCTCGTCACCGATGTCTGCGAAGATATCCGCACAGACTGCGACTTCGGAGTCATAGTCAGCGGGAATATGCATGCCAGCTTGTGCCATCAAAGTTAGCAAGCCAACGGTTTTGAGGGCGACGGTTTTGCCGCCCGTGTTAGGGCCGGTAATTACGACCATGAAGAAGTCGCGCCCCAGATGGAAGTTGGTTGGTACGACCTTGCCTGTCAGCAGGGGATGACGGGCATTGCGCAGGTCTATGCGTCCCACATCGTTCAAGCGTGGCGCATTCGAGCGCGTCATACGGCTATAACGGGCTTTTGCAAGATGTAGATCAAACTCAGCCAGCAGTTCGACCTCTGTTTGGAGTGCCTCGTGTTCCAGGCCAATCTCGTGTGAAAGAACGCGTAGAATGCGTTCAATCTCTTGCCGTTCTTCAATCTGCAATTCGCGGATGCGATTATTCAGCTCGACGACAACGAGTGGCTCAACAAAGACAGTTGCCCCACTGGATGATTGGTCATGGACGATACCACGTACCTGACCACGATTTTCTGCCTTGACAGGAATTACGTAGCGATCATTGCGAATGGTGATAATGGGTTCCTGAAGAGCATGTCCAAACTCGTTGACGAGTGTGCGCAGACGTTCCTGCAAGCGTTGATTAGCTCCACGCAGATCAAAGCGTAGTTTGCGCAGTGCTGGACTGGCACTATCCAGTACTGCGCCCTCTTCGCTGATTGTCTCCTCGATGCGTTGTGCGATGCGTGGACGCTGCGGCATGGCAGTTCCGAGTTCGTGCAGGAGTGGAAAAACCTCGGTAGCTAGTTTCTCTAACTGGCGTGCGACAAAGAGCGCACTGTGGACAGTTTCCATGACTTCGAGCAGGTCGCTGGGAGTCAGGACCCCATCACGAGCAGCACGAGCCAGCAGAGGGCGAATATCATGGGCACCACGCACGCCTGCATCGGTGTGCAGATCAAGCATGGTGTTTGCTTCCGTCGTATAGGCGAGACGACGCCGCGCCTCATCTATCTGTGGTGTCGGCTCCAATGCCAGCACCAGTTCTTTACTGGCAGAAAAGGCCGCTTCGCCTGCGACTTTCGCCAGGATTTTGGGGTACTCCAGCGTGAGTAAACTTTTCTCGTGCATAATTGTGTGATGAGTCCTCTACAGTATGTGCCGCCATGGCGCGTAGATCAGATGTGTGCGACCGCAAAAAAGGCCGTTGGTAAGGATATCATATTTTGTGCGTAATGGAAATGGGGATGAGTTGCTGCTCTCTGATAGAACTACGGAAGGACAGGCAAATATTTCACCAGTTGAGAAGATTGCTCAAAGGCAATCTTCTCTGCTATTGTGCGCTACTGCATAGACGCCGGGGCATAGAAAAGCGTATACTAGTTCTTGGAAGCAAGAATATACAGCTTGAGACGATGAGGATAGTGCCAATGAATTGTGTACGTTGCAATACGCCACTGATTGAGCATGCCCGCTTTTGCAGTAAGTGTGGCTATCCTGCTGCGATGTCACAGCAAGGTGCAGAGCCGCAAATTTCTTCTGCGTCGCAATTGCCGGCTACGCCTGTGCCACAGGCCGTACAAACTCCACAACCACCGATAGCCCCGATGGCTTCTGCGCAATCTTCCTATGCGATGCCGCCGACAGTCCCTCTTGTTTCGGAGGGTGTGGGGGGTGTCTTTATGGGTAGTGAACGTGAGTCGGTGCAGCCCATGATGGCCCACGGTTCACCCTTGCCCCATTACCAGAGCGGACAAATGGTGGGACAGGGGACTAAGGCGCGCCCGGCGGTTGTCTCGCCATCCGCGCAAGTCAAAGGCCGCCGTCGTACTGCTTTCCTACTCGGCTGTGTGGCGACGGTACTACTACTACTCGTTCTGCTTGTCGCAGGCTGGATATTTGCCTTACGTCCCTATCTCAACAATCTGGCGGTCTCGCAGCTCGATCAGGCAATGACAGGTACTGTCAATCAGCTTCCTCCCTTCCCATTTGTTCCGTCCGGTCCTGTGCTGGTTTCGGAGTCAACGCTTAATACCTTTATCACCTTGAATATTCCTTCTTCTCTGCCCGTACAGAATACGCAGGCGCAGATTTCTTCCGCTGGGATCCAGATCAGTTTTCAGGTTTATGGTTTGACGGGTCGCATTAGTGGTGTGCCAAAGGTGGTCAATGGGCAATTACAACTGACGAATGTGACGGTCAATACGCTAGTCTCTCTGATATTATCGCCGGATGATCTGGCGACGCTGGTCAATACGCATATCGCGACTGCGTTGGGGCGCATTCATCACAGCGTGCGCAATGTGGTCTTAAAAGATCATGAGATGGATATGCTGCTGGTATAGGCCGGGCCTTGTTTGCGGTGTCGGTTGTTTGAAAGCGTAGAGCGGTAGTATAAGTAGCAGTAGTGGCACCGCAGGTGGCTCTAAGGGCGGGCGCGGATGCAACGGTGCAAGTTGGGTTGAGGATGCGGTAGGCTGTGAGATGATGGTGCAGATACTCTCGTTTGTCGTGCTGGCCTGTGTAGAGGCGAGCGGCGCGTTTTGGACATGGGTGAAGACGGAGGCCACATTAGGTAAGAAACCATCGTTACTTTCGCTAAGCGGCCAGTAGACGATGGCAGCGCGTCCGATAATATTCTGGCGCGGCACGCAGCCCCAGTCGCGTGAATCGGAGCTACCAGCACGGTTATCGCCTAGCACGAAATACGCATTAGGCGGCACGACGCGATTGCTAAAAGAGGAATAGGGATTGCCCTGATTTTGCGGATCTATGTAGGTTTCGTCCAGCGTTGTGCCATCGACGATGACGGTATCGCCATGGATGCTAATCACGTCGCCGGGCAGGCCAATCACGCGCTTGATATAATCTTGGGTAGGATTGGGCGGGGCCACAAAAACGATCACATCCCCACGTGCGGGCGATTGGAACAGATAGGGCCACTTATCAACAAGAATCAGTTCGTTATTATGTAGGCTAGGTTCCATGCTATGCCCGTCGATGCTGAAGTTTTGGATGGCGAGACGAATGATGAAAAAGAGCAGTAGCGTCAGAACAATTGTTTCGATGATTTCGCGAACAATACGGTAACGAGCTTCAAGTTTTGATACATTTTCCACGAAACTCTCCCCAAGCGGCTCCATCAAAGATGCCATGTTGCGTCATGTTTGCTTATGATGTTTCTTGCGATACCGACAGCATACCACGTAGAGGGCAGGCATCGCGAGCAGGAACACACTATTTATATCGACATGGACAGTATATCCGTGAGCGGAAGTGACTGTCGGTGGGAGTGTGCTGGCAAACAAGGAGCTTGTGTGAGCTGGAAGAGCTGCATGCGTGGGTGGAGGAATGCTGGCGAAGACAGTAGCGGCGTTGGGGAGTAAACCGTAGTTATTCTGTCCGAGAGGCCAATAGACAAAGGCGGCGCGTCCAACAATCTTGTTAGCAGGCAGAAATCCCCAGGAGCGTGAGTCAAAACTGCCGGAACGATTATCGCCCATTACAAAATACTCGCCGGGCGGCACGACTAGATGATTGATGACTTTATCGGTAAAGGTTGCGCCCATCATGGACGGACTGACGTAAAACTCTTTGAGCGTGACGCCATCAACTGTTGGCGCGCCATTGTTCACGGTGATGACATCGCCCGGAATGGCAATAATGCGCTTGATATAGTCTGTGCCTGGTTGAGGGGGGGCATCGAAAACGATTACATCCCCGCGTTGAGGAGCATGGAAATGGTATGTCCATTTATCGACCAGCACCAACTCGTTATTGTGCAATGTGGACTCCATGCTGTGACCATCAATCTGAAAATTCTGGACTGCTAGACGAATGACCAGAAACATTAACACTGTCAAAACTAGCGTTTCGATGACTTCGCGATGCAAGCGATAGCGTTTCTCGAAGTCAAGTTCTATATCCGCACTCATGAAATTGCTCAATTTCTCTCTTGTTGATGACTTTTATAGAATAGTCGAGTAGTCGAATGGTCACCCATTTGCTGGATATGTCTTTTATTGTAGCATATTCGGATTGTTGCCGATGCTATGTATCGCTCAGTTGAGAGGAAATAGGAAATAATAGCTACTATGGACGTTGTTTCCTTCTATAGAATGTACCTCTCAACCCTGTTCTGCCGTTGACTTCTTCTTGAGCATAGTACCTCTTGACGCGACGGAACAAGTGTTGTACTGTTGTATGGAACGTTTGTTTGTAATTCAAAAACAGTAACTACTCGCATCTTGTATGGGTAGTAATAGATGTTGTATAGCCTACTAATTATTGGGTGGTTCAAGTCTATGCCTCAAGATAAAATCATTATTCGCGGTGCACGCGAGCATAATCTCAAAAATATTGACGTGACCATTCCACGCGATAAGCTGGTGGTCATCACGGGACTTTCCGGCTCTGGCAAGAGTAGCCTGGCTTTCGATACCATTTTCGCGGAAGGACAGCGACGGTATGTCGAGTCGCTTTCGGCCTATGCGCGCCAATTCTTAGACAAGATGGAGAAGCCCGATGTTGACCATATCGATGGGCTATCACCAGCCATCTCAATAGATCAGAAGGGCACGACACACAACCCACGCTCAACTGTTGGCACGGTGACCGAGATTTATGACTATTTGCGTTTGCTCTATGCCCGTGTGGGGCATCAACACTGTCCCAAGTGTGGACGTGAGGTCAGTCATCAGACGGTGCAACAGATTGTAGATGCCGTGCTGAGTTTGCCCAATGGCTCGCGTATCATGTTGCTGGCCCCACTGATCCAGGGGCGCAAAGGCGAATATAAGAATATCTTTGAAGAGATGCGCCGCTCGGGTTATGTGCGTGTGCGTGTTGACGGCACGATAGTTGATTTGAGCGAAGAGATCGAGCTGGATAAGCAGAAAAAGCACACGATTGAGGTCGTGGTAGACCGCCTGATTATTCGCAAGAGCAACAAGGCAGCAGACGCGCATGGGCAGCACGATGAGCATGCCGCCTTGCGTCTGGTTGCCGAACGGCCCGCTCTCTATGAGAGCCATGTTGCGCAGAATGGTCTGGGCGAGGGCGAGGACGCGCATGATGCCCACCTGGTAGCCGACTTGAGCAGACGGGAAGAGGTCGAGCCAGCGTTCCGCCAACGCGTGACCGACTCCCTGGAGACGACGCTCAAGCTCGGCAATGGCGTTGTACTGGTCTCGGTGATCGACGGCGAAGAAATTCTCTTTTCTGAGAAGGCGGCTTGCGTCTATTGTGGGATTAGCTTGCTCGAGATCGCTCCGCGCTCATTTAGCTTTAACAGTCCACATGGAGCCTGTCCAACTTGCACTGGTCTTGGTGTACAACAAGAGATTGACCCCGATCTGGTGGTAACGCACCCCGAACTGAGCATCGCCGATGGCGCGATTGCCCCTTGGAGCAAGGTGATTAGCGGAAGCTCCTGGCATGCGTCGATTTTGGATGCGCTGGCGGAACGCTATCAATTTAGCCTCAATACGCCCTGGCGAGAACTTGATGAGCAGATCCGCCAGAAGATTCTGTATGGCGTCTCCGATACACTTGCGATTCGCTATACACCACAGCATGGCAACGTGCGCACCTATAATGTTCACTTTGAGGGTGTGATCTCTAATCTGGATAAACGCTATAAAGAGACGACCAGCGATGGTGTGCGTGAGGAGATCGAGGCCTATATGTCGGGGCGCATCTGTCCAACGTGTCAGGGGGCGCGTCTCAAACCAGAGGCACTGGCTGTGACCGTTGGCGGACGCAATATTGTGCAGGTCTCCAACCTCTCGATAGTGACGGCGCAACGTTTCTTTGCTGAACTTGAAACGGACATTTCCCCTGCTCTTCCGGT
>DAICZM010000190.1 GCA_027311145.1 Ktedonobacterales bacterium | reverse complement strand
AGGGCAGTCGAAGAGGTGCGAACACGCATCTATGCTCTTGCCCAGGCTGTTCTGGCGAGTCTGGGTTTGCCGCAACACCTGACCCCACCAGATGTGATTGTGCATGACGGTTTCATTGGTCCCGGTTATGGCATCCCAACAACAGAAGGAGCAGCGGCAATTCGCTTAGCGGCCCGCAGTGAAGGCATTTTCCTTGACCCAACTTATACCGGCAAAGCTTTAGCTGGCTTGATTGCCTATGCCCAGCGTGGGCAGTATCGCAGTGACGAGACATTGATATTCCTACATACAGGCGGTGAGCCTGCACTATTCGTGGGAGAAGGACTATGGCTATATGAATAAATGGGGGGACGCTGCATTTAACCCGCGCAGCATCGCATTGATCGGGGCATCGGGACAAACTGGCAAGCTGGGCTACATCTTGATGCAAAATTTGCAGGATGGCTATCCCGGCCTATTGTATCCAATCAATCCCAGAGAAGTTGAGATCATGGGCCATCCCGCCTATCCACGCATCCAAGATGCTCCCGCTCCAGTCGATTTAGCAGTAATTGCCCTGCCGCCCGAAAGCTGTGTACAGGCCATGCGTGATTGTGCCGCAGCAGGCGCAAAAGTCGCCCTGGTTCTCAGTGGCGGTTTTGCCGAAGTTGGCGCAGAAGGAGCCGCTCGACAGCAGGCCATGCTTGAAATAGCCCTCCAGGGCGGTGTGCGCCTGATCGGGCCAAACTGTTTCGGATTGTATAACTGCAACCTGGGCTTAAACGCCTCAATGGGCTTGGGCCTTCCTCCCAAAGGCGGCAATATCTCACTAGTAACGCAAAGCGGTGCTTACGGCATGGCTATTTTCGGCCTGGCAAGGCAACGCCATTTACGCTTCGCCAAAATCCTCTCACACGGCAACAAAGCCGACCTCTCAGATCATGAGATACTGGATTATCTTGCTGATGACGATGAAACCAGCGTCCTCTGCTTATTTTTAGAGTCCGTCAGCCACGGGCGAGCCTTCTTTGAATCGTTAGCTCGCGCAGCCCAACGCAAACCCATTGTTGTCGCCAAAACAGGCAGATCGCGGGCTGGTCAGCGTGCTGCCGCCTCCCATACCGCCGCATTAACTGGCGATGCCACCGCCTTCATCACAGCGGTACGGCAGGCAGGAGCTGTTCTGGCCGAGAGCGGCTTAGAGATGGTCGATATCGCAGAAGCATTGAGTCGTCAGCCTATCCCTCCAGGGCGTCGTGTCGGCATTATCACCAACTCAGGAGGCACTGGCGTTGAACTTACCGACCTCTGTGAACGCTTTGGCTTGAATGTACCCGAACTCTCGCCTGCGGTTCAGGCACAAATTACGCCGCTGCTTCCAACATATGCCAGCCCACGCAATCCGGTGGATGTCACGCCGCTCTGGGCACGTTTCCCAGCAATGTACGGCGGGAGTATCGAGGCGATGTACGAATCTGATGATATCGATATCGTGATTCCAATTTTGCTGCAACGTTCCGCGCTTATGCGCGAAAATGTCGAGGCAGTGCGCGATACAGTACTGCGCTGCCAACGTGAGCGGGGCATTGCCAAGCCAACCTATATCTGCTGGGTAGTCGGCAATGAAGGAGAACAGACACAGGCAATGTTGCAAGATGCTGGTATTCCCGTCTATGAATGGCCGGAGCGCACTGCACGCACTGCTGCTGCTGTCGCAGCCTATGCCGAAGCGCGCCGCGCTCGCGCAGCATTGCCTACGACTCGCGAAACACCACCAGCAGGAGCTTACGAGACAGCCTCCGCCATACTTGCTCATGCGCATGCTCAGCAACGAACTATTCTACTGGAAAACGAGGTCAAGCAACTTCTGGCTGCCTATGGGGCCAGGATACCACGTGAAACGCTCTGTACCAGTCCAGACGAGGCAGTAGCAGTAGCGCGGGCACTCGGCAACCCCTGTGTGCTGAAAATCGTTTCGCCGGACATCAGCCATAAATCAGATGTTGGCGGCGTGCGCGTCGGGATTGCCCCAGAGCAAGTTGACACAGTATTTGAAGAGATACTAGCGACTGTTCAAGCCAAACAACCGTCCGCACACATTCTAGGCATCAGTGTTCAGGAAGTCGTGCGTGGTCAAGAGACCATTATTGGCGGACTACGCGATGCTGAGTTTGGACCATTGGTCATGTTCGGTTTGGGAGGGGTATTCGTTGAAGTATTGCACGATATATCCTATCGCTTAGTTCCTGCCTCGACAGGAGAGTTACAAGCAATGCTTCGTGAAGTACGAGGATATCCACTCTTAACAGGCGTGCGCGGCCAACCCGCTGTAGACCTGCACGCACTGACAAATACATTGCAGGCTGCCGCGTGGCTGCTTGACGCCTTTCCGCAAATCAGTGAACTTGACCTCAACCCAGTTATAGTCGGAGCAGAAGGAGCCGTCGTCGCTGATGGGCGGGCGATCCTCTCTCTTTCCTAATCAGAGCTAGAAAGGGATGAATATGGCAAATGCAATGACCGTGAAAGCAACCTTGCAGGATGGGATGTGTTTTGATGCAGAGACTGGTTCAGGACACCATCTTCTGCTGGATGCGGCTGCCCACAACGGAGGAGAAGATAAAGGGCCACGCCCGATGGAGATGCTGCTGGTGGCACTGGCAACATGCGCTGGGATGGACATTCTCTCGATTCTCAGGAAAAAACGCCAACGTATTACAAGCTACGAAGTACACGTGCATGGTGAGCGCACAGAGGAACATCCAAAGGCATTCGTAGACATTACCGTTGAACACATTGTTACTGGTCACGCCATTCAGCCGCAAGCGGTAGAACGTGCAATTGAACTGACCGAGGAGCGCTACTGTGGCGCAAGCGCGATGCTGGGGAAGGCTGCAAAATTGACGCATATTTTTCGTGTGCTTGAAGCACACAAGAGCCAGTGAGGTATTCCTGGTCCTCCTGTGCTTCAAGCACGTATAATGCGTAGCAGACATGTTTGTAGCCAAGACTACAGAATTTATCTTGATCTGACACTATACTCTGAGTGTTGGGATACTGTTATGTGCAATTGAAGACATTTCTGACAATTCTCCGCGAACAGCGGCTAGGAGAATTCACACATTATATTAGGAAGGAACAGCGGTGAACAAGATAAAACAAGTGCTGATCGGACTCATCAGCACTATTCTTGAACTCACCCTGTTCATTGTGGTTGGAGTGTTTGTCACTCCGCTCCCGTTAAAAATTGCACTCCTTTTCTTGCTCTTTGCGGCGGTCGTTTTTGTTCTGGTCATCATGTTCAAAAAGCAGCAGAAGTACTAATCTCAAGGCCAGTGTCATGGCAACTCATACACCTTGTTGGTAAGACCTTCGCTTTTGAACAGGTGAACAGAGTTAGACGGCAGCCCAACCGGCATCAGCAGGAATAATTGCGCCGTTGACATGGCGTGATTCATCCGAAGCGAGAAAGAGTGCAAGCGAGGCAATATCCATAGGGTCCAGATAGGCAGGGGCGAGCGCGGCGAATGCCCCAGCTCGTTCCGAACCGGCTGCGTCCATGCGATCAGGGGGCATCGTTTCGCCGATGTTGGTCACGGTCGCACCTGGACAGATTGCATTACAACGAATGCCCCTCTTGGCATACATCCAAGCAGTGTTGCGTGTGAGACCTACCAACGCATGTTTGGATGCCGTGTAGGCAGCTCCTGCCGCACCGCCGTGAATGCCAGCAGTCGAAGCAGTATTCACAATAGACCCTCCGCCGTGCGTGAGCATATGTCGGAGAGCATGCCGACTCGTAAACATCGGTCCATCCAGATTAATGCTCAAGACGCGACGCCAGATATCGTCTGATAGCTCACCCACTCCCTGCATGTAATCCATCACGCCAGCATTGTTGCACAGTATGTCCAGGCCCCCGTAAGTGCTGATCGCCAGGTCAACCAGATGTTCAGCTGTTGCTTGCTCTGCAATATTGCCTTGAACACCAACAATCGTTCCTCCACTGGCCTGAATGCGCTCGACAGCGGCATCAAGCCGTGGCCCATTCCAGTCACCCACGACAAGGTGGGCACCTTCTGCTGCAAAACGGGTTGCCATCGCCAGCCCCATACCGGAGCCAGCCCCCGTAATTATGGCAATTTTTCCTTGAAGTCGCATGATGCTCTCCTGACTATTCACTCTTTGTGAAAGTTGATTCAAGGGTGCGACAGTCCAATCGGTCCGTGTTCTCTTGAAAAGATGGCATGTGTGCCATCGTAAACATTATACACCCGGCTCGTCACAGCCATATCACTGACTCTGCTAGCTTGCGCTCGAACTAATCACAAAAGGAAAAGTTAGTCGATCCGTGCCTCCTAGCCAACAGCCACTGACGCGGTGTTAAAAACCGCACTACGCAACATCACCAAGCTCTAGAGGTCCTTTAGTTCTCTCTCAGACGCTTGAGCCCCTTATCGAAAACGACACCAATCGCAGCACCGACCGCAGCCAAAATAATGGCCGCTGGAGTCCCTAAGAAGAGGAGAAAGTCCATACCTTCCACCATGCCACTATCCAATTGTGCTTGCAGTAGAGGCCAACCACCCTGAAGGTATGGGAGAAAGAGCATTCCCAACGCAATACCGATGGCGAAGAAGATCGGTACAATGAGGACTGCCCACCATGATCGCAGTAATATTGCTCCGAGTGCTACACTGAGAAACATGACAGTTCCCCATGGATCGTTATTCCAGACCCACAAACCGCTTATCAATGGAAGCTCGATCCCCAGGATCAACAACAGCATATGTGTCCGTTGCCAATCTCCTTCTGGTATCACCCAGTGCTTTTTCTCGCTAGGACGCACCTGTTCGTGTTGCTCTTGAATATTCATCCCATTGCCTCTTTTCTTGTTTCAGTATGCTGTCATGCGCGCATTGTCAATGGCAACAGCGCTACTTGTGATAGGCAACTCAGGGTATCAGTCGCCCAAAATGCACCCACCAGACAGAGCCGATCTGGGTATCGCCCGCATTGAGGAACCAGAGGGAACCATCTTGTCCAGTTGCCAAGCCACCTATCTGAGTCTGTGCAGGCAATGGAAGTAACTGGACAGCGCCACTAGGAGTAATGCGGCCTATCTTACCCGCTGAAGCCGAAAACCAGAGATTGCCATCCGCTCCTTTTATAAGAATAGGTATCTCCTGCGCAGTTTGCTCAGACACGGGGAAGCGTGTGATTACACCAGCGGAGGTCATTCGACCAATCTGACCGTCGTGTTGCAGAAACCAAAGATTGCCATCTGAGTCGGCGGCAAGCGCATCTTTCAGTGTCCCGATACCCCCACCTAATGTAGGGCCAGAACCGCGATCAATTTCAATGGGTGACAGTTTAGTCATACCAGATGGGGTTATGCTTCCTAGCAAGATACTTTGTAGCGTTGGTGGATCGGTAAGTGGGGCATTTCCTAAAAACCAAAGATTGCCATCCGCTCCCGCTACTAGATCTATTACTCCAAAACTAAAGGGAGCTTGATTGGGCCGAGGAAGCGCAAATGGGGTTATCTCACCCGTCATCGTTATTTGCAAGATACTAGGAGCAGCACTGTTCCCTAACCAGAGATTGCCATCTGGTCCCACAGTGAGGGCTGACGGCGCATCGATCAAACTACTCCAAAATTCTTGGGCATGTCCGTCTGGCGTCATTCTGACAATGGCGTATCCATTCCCTTGAATATCCGCCCCTACAAACCAGAGATTGCCATCTGGGCCTGTGGTGATAGGACCGGTGACGAATTGGGTTGGAAATTCGGTCAGTTTGCCTGTGGAGGTAATACGCCCAATTTTTTGCCTCTCTACAAACCAGAGATTGCCATCTTGGTCAACCGTTATATTGCCTTGCCCATATTGGGGCGTAAGAGCCGGGAAGCAAAACTGCACTACTACACCAGTATGAGTAGCATCTATCGGTTGATGACAGTCAGAGGGCGGAAGAAGCATACGCCAAACCTGTACTATCGTTCCTAATGGTAAGGCAACAACCAGTAACGCAATCAACCACCAGACACGTGGCCGTACACCAATGCTCGTTGACGTTGTTGGCAGCTCATTCTGCTTTATCATAGCCTGTCCTCCTAAGACACTAAGCACAGAAGCGCACTGCATCATCTCCACACATATTTTCTTGCTCTTATCTCACAGTCTATGCACACGAGCAATGTCTTGTATCACAACAACCTATCAATTGGTCACCATAAAAATGGTATAGTGCTAAACCGCTCTCCTTACCAACTTTCTTGTATCGCCCGGCTTTGTCTGCGTCAGGTGCATTCCCGGTCCATCGTGGATACATATCGTTCCCTCGTCATAATATGAATCTCATCTTATCTACCGCCGCAAAAGAAAAAAGCCGACACACGCTTAGCAATCTTTTTAGCTAACGTGTGTCGGCTTCTTCTCGTGTCTGATCTTGGTACGCCGTGCCACTAAGGTGGTCTTAGCGAAGTACCCACTCCACTATGCCCACCGCTTAATCAACCAACACTTTTTTTAGCGGTTCCGTCTCATCAGATGTCATGCGCTCCACATACACGTGATAATCAGGTAAGAAGCGTTGATAGGTGTTCGACACCAACGGCGATGAGATCATAAAATCGGCTGATGCACGATTACAGGCCACGGGAATATTCCACACAACCGCGATCCGTAAAAGTGCTTGCACATCCGCATTGTGCGGCTGTGTTGTCAATGGGTCCCAGAAGAAAATCAGGAGATCGATCTCTCCCGCCGCAATCTTGGCCCCAATTTGCTGATCCCCACCCAAGGGTCCGCTCTGCAACTTGTGGATGGCTATACCGAGTTCCTGCTCCAGTAAGATGCCTGTTGTACCTGTTGCGTAGAGTTCATGCTGCTTCAGCAGCATTTGATTAAAGCGGGCCCATTCTAGTAAATCTGGCTTCTTATCGTCATGTGCGACAAGGACAATATTTTTCTTCATGCTTATTCCTTTTCACTTTTCGTCTCTTCAACTCCAACCCCACGTCACTGTCTATAAAGCAAACAGTCGATGCTTTGCTTGCGTTCGAGAACCAGCATCGCATGCAAGACTAGTAAAAGTAGCGATCTAAGTACATTAAGTACAGATACAAGCCTACTGTTACAATCACTGCATACCCGAGATAGCTCGGCAGCCCGTGGGCCAGATTTGCCGCCACGACACCCCAGCCACCCAAAACAATGTTGAGCAGAAACACGGGGATTGCATACACCTTAAGAAATGTTGGCTTTTTCCTAGACATCTATTACACCTCACTTGTCTGAGGAATGTTCTTCTTTATTTAGAACGACGACCCTCTGCATATACCTTCTCGTAAAAAGGCCGCAAGTGTGTCGCTCCTTCAGTACCTTCTACGCTTCTCGCTGTGAGCCAAACGTATGATTAGTATGGTACTGCTGTTTCTCTTGCCACTCTGCCACGACATCGTGAAAAGTAATCTCTGGCTCAGCTATGGCCCTGAATTCGGCCAAGCGCAAAAAGAATGCGGCCTGTTCCGCCGTCATGGGAACTTCATAGATCACATTACTGCGACCCATAACACGTGCTATCCTCATCATCCTCTCCTCTCCTCAAATCGAGACTTCTATTCGTTTCCTCGCTCAAAACCTCCTCGTGCCACCTGTCCAGGCAGCCGGGAAGTCAGGCATTTCCGGTCTCCTATCGCCCTGTTACACCTTGTTGACAACCAGCAATATCATGCAGTATAATGCATTCACCAAGATAATATCATACAGTTCCATGCAAAGTCAAGCACTATCATGCAACTTCCATGCAATTTCAAGGAGAAAACAGCAATGTTGACCGCCGAACGCCGTCGTTCGATCTTACAAGCCCTTCAGCAGGAAGGCAAAGTCTATGCATCAGAACTCAGCAGACTGTTGCAGGTTTCAGAAGATACGATCAGACGTGACTTGCGCGAATTAGACGCCGCGGGGGCATTACTGCGGGTACATGGCGGGGCACTGCTGCGCTCGCCAACACCGGCTAGTTTTATAGAACGGCAACGCCAGGAACCAGGAGCCAAGATCGCTATTGCCCTGGCCGCTATCAGCCTCATTCGTCAAGATCAGATTATCATTCTGGACGGAGGTACAACACCGCTACAAGTAGCAGAGCATCTACCCACCAACTTACATGTCACAGTGATCACACACAGCTTGCCAGTAGCCTTGGCCCTGGCCAAACATCCCATGGTAGAAATCATACTCATTGGAGGGAGACTCTACAAACATGAACTGGTGGCGGTTGGCTCCGAAACAGTTGAGGCATTTAGGCACATTCGAGCCGATATTTGCTTCCTGGGGATCGGCAGTTTGCATCCTGCGATAGGGATCAGTACCTTTGACCCAGAAGAGGCTTCGGTGAAACGTGCCATTATCGCCAGTGCTACAGAGGTGGTCGCCCTAACACCCGCAGAGAAATTGAACCTCACCGCACCCTACATCGTTGGACCGCTCAGCGGATTAACACACCTAGTAACCGAACGCTCTGTTCCGAAAGAGGTGCTAATACCTTACCGCGCACTTGGTCTCACTATTATGAGTGCCTAAGATTGTGTTGTATGATATGGTACGAGTACTATCGCAGGGGGACTTGCGCAAGCGTGGTTTTGCTGTACAAAAACGTGCGCTAGAAACTGAAGGGAACTTGTAAGAA
>DAICZM010000018.1 GCA_027311145.1 Ktedonobacterales bacterium | reverse complement strand
ATTATGAATAGCGTACTTCAGTGCAGCATAAATCTCGCGATCCAACGTCTCATGCGCACGCTCAATCTCTTCGCGGCTCACACGCAGTTTGTCAGGCGTCAACGTGACGTGGTCGAAGCGTGCCATATACTCGAGCAGGGCAACATCGCCACGCTCACGTACAGCACGCACAATCGGATGTACATACTCCAAAAGATCATCGATAGCAACCTCGGCACGTCGCAACAAACGTGTTCGTTGTTCCGCTCCGAGGGTCGCCAGTTCATAAAAATGTATCATCGTGCTATGCCTCGTATCTAAATGTTTTCGCATCTATTCTATCATGCAACATTACCCCGTGCCACTTTATCGGCCTCTTCAGCAACTGCAATATCATCCTTCATCCAGCGCGCCCCAAAAATGCCAACCAGACCAGCAATAATCAGTGCGGGTGTGCAAGTGATAAGCAGCGCATGACTGAGTTCCACCCCTGCAATGCCCAATCTGAAATGCTGACCACCCGTAGGATCAAAATTGGTTGCCAGCACGCCGACCAGCGAAGGTGAGAAGGCATCGCCAAACAGGTGTGCGAGCAATAATGAGATCGCAACCGCCGAAGCGCGCAAAGATGAAGGAACGACATCCTGCGTAGCAGCAGTGCTTGGGCCATTGTAGATGCTCAGTAGGAGCGTGGTCAAGACGAAGAAGATCGTAAAAATCAAGAGGCTATGATAGCTAACAGCAAGCGCAAACGAGGGTGCGCTTAGCAAGAAGGCAATGCCACAGACCAACACACGCGCCCCCTGATGGCGACGATTGAGCCAGTCCGCCATGTAACCACCCAGCACCGTGCCCGCCGTACCAGCCAGCACAATAACGACCCCAGAGAAGAGACCTGCTACGCCTGAACTCAGACCAAAGGTGTCCTTTTGTTGCAGGTAGGTGGGCAAAAATACAATATTGACACCCAGTACGAAGAAGGCAAACACCTGCATTACAATCAACACCACTAGCGTTTTAATGCGTAGCAGCGAGCCAAATTGCGCAAAAATATTGGTCGAGGATGCAAAAACTGGGGTTGGCTCTTCGACTTCTGGGGCGTGGGCCAGAGAATGCGCATTCAGCTCAGCGGCCGCCGCCTCTTCATCAGCCTGGTTGCGACGTGGTTCGCGCAAACGCCAGGCCAGCAAGGCCAGCAAAAGACCAGGGATGCCTGTGAAAATAAACGCCAATCGCCAACTACCGGGATAGAGACCTGCAATCACACCACCCGCTCCAAAACCAACAAGAATGCCGATATATTGGCCCGTCGCCCACCAACTCATAATGCGCGAGCGCACCGCACGCGGAAAATAGTCGCTCATCAGGGCTGTGCCAGCCGGAAAGTAGCCCGCCTCGCCAATGCCCAGCACCATACGCGACAAAAATAAGGTCAGAAAACTGTTGGCAAGAGCAGTGGCCGCGGTAGCCACACTCCAAACCGCCACACAGGCAGCGGTGACATCTTTGCGTTTAGCCCGGTCAGCCCAGATGCCGAGTGGAACTGTTCCCAGGGTGTAGACAATCAAGAAGGCCGAGGCAATATAGCCAATGCCTTCAAAACCAAAACCTAGCTCTTTGGCAACCACATTGGCCGCGCCGGTCAAAATGTTGCGATCTAGATAATTGAGAAAACTGATTGCAAACATGACCCAGAAGACGTAACGAGCATACCCAGTAGAGGTGCGCCGGGATGTCCCCTGACCAGCGTTGGCAGAGGGAGCCATATCACTCATGTGTGTTCTCCTGTGATAAAAATGGTGGGATGATTGGCAAATAAAACGAACAGACTATCCCCTACCATACTGTACCATATTTTGCAATGCTACCCTTCAGTGATGAGACCGCATTAGCGCAACATCTCCAGGAAGCTCCACGATTTGAGATCGCGTTCAAGGTGATAACGGAGCAAGCCATGCATGGCCAGTTCCATTTCGATATGCAGACGCGCATCAAGACGAAAAATTGGCACCGATGCCCACGCGGTGCGTTGCAGAATACGCAACACCTTGAGCGCGTTGACTGAGAGCGGGTGTGCCCAGAGGTGAGAACAATTGGGACACAACGCGCCCCCCAAAGCAGGAGTAAAGCCATTTTCGACCGCTTGTAGCTCAGTAGCGCAATGCGCACAAGTGCGAAAGACTGGCTCATAGCCAATGTAGGAGAGAAGATTCATCTCGAAGGAGCGCAATAACAACTGCGTGCGTCCGTGTTCCTGGTTAGTATCCAGCTGTCTCGCCGCACGTTGCTGACAAACGGTCAAGGCATCGCGGTCAAGGGAACGCAACGCCTCGAGGAATAACTGATAAACATCCTGATGAATAGTATGTTCTTCAAGAAAACGATCAACCAGCTCGGAGAGATAAAAGCCACAGGTCATATGCCAAAGTTCGGTGCGCAGATGCAAGAATGACTCGATACCTTCTGCCTGCGTAATAAGGTCCATATTGCGCCCGCTCGCGATGTGGAGTTGACAATGGCTGAGCAGATCGATATGTCCAGCCTTTTTGCTGATTGGTCGCCTGGCCCCTTTGGCAACAACATGCAGTTTCCCGCGATAAGGCGTCAAAAGAGTTACGATGCGATCAGCCTCACCCAGGTCGGCATGTTTGAGAATGATGGATTGTGTGGCATAGCTTCGTGGTTCGCGCATGAAAAACCTAACAAAAAAAGAGACGCGGTGGTAACACGTCTCTTCTGGAGGCGACGAGCGGATTCGAACCGCTGGTGCAGCTTTTGCAGAGCCGTGCCTTACCACTTGGCGACGTCGCCTGGAAGGGGGAGCGGGAGACGGGGATCGAACCCGCGACTTTCTCCTTGGCAAGGAGATGCTCTACCACTGAGCCACTCCCGCATACGCACTTGCATTTCTGCAACTGCATTCCACTCTCGAATAGATTTTCGTAAGTGGTCTTGCGTTTGCATGCTTAAGATATCATACCTGCTGTGATTTGTCAACAGGTTTTTCAAAAAATTTGGCCCACATGGAGAATTTCTTGCCCACCATCTGTTCACTTGCTTGACGGTCTCACACCACAGATCCTAACTTCAAGCCGTATGCAGATCAAGCGTTGCCAGATATTGTGCTTCGGCGTAGGCCTGAAGCGCACCCGCAGAACCAAGGATGGGAAGAGGACTCTCGTGGGGAGGCACAGTACGACCAGCATAAGAGTCGGCTGCTAATTGTTTGAGTTGGAGAGCGATGCTTATGGTCGTCGGGTTACTAAGATTAGCAGCCTTCAACAGTTGAACGTTATAGTCATGCAGTTTTTGCAGCCAGCTTTTCAGATCACTAAGACCGTTGCGCACATTTTGGAGATGTTGCAACAACGTGCTGTTAGTGCCTGCGTGTTGCTGAAGCAGGTCTAGTTGCTGCACAAAAATATCTAGGTAGCCCTTTGTAGTAGGAGATGAAAGAAGGCCAATAGGCGTGTTCAACTGGGGCACATCTTGCGGGGGCAGATCACCACTTTGCTGTGCATAGCGTGTGCCATCGAGCATTTCCAAGATGCGCGTCGCCTGCCGGGTCGCCAACCCATAGTCATGCGTTCCCTGAAGCGAATCGACAATGCTTCCGGCTTTGTCATTCATGGACTGCATCGTATTGAGTAAGATCAATGCGACACTCTGATTTGCAGGCAACGCAGGCGTTGAGACGAGAATGTTATTGACATAGGGGAAGATTGCTAAGTCAAATGATGCACTATAGACACTCGTGCCCGGTTTCGATGGCTGGGAGCCAGCCGCTTCGGTGGTTACCAGCACGCGCTGCAAAAGGGGGAGCAGGTTGGCATGGCTAGGAGAGGTATAGGTCAAGTTTTGCGTGGGATTGCTCGTGCCATTCGCGACTCTCAGCAAGTGATTATTGAGTTCAATCCACAAGACATACATTTCACCAGCAGGGGGAGCAGGCAGATTCTGCATCGCTACACGCATGACATCATCGTGACCGAGCGGGTCATCCTCAAAAAAGACGTGGCCACTAAAAGAATTGGCGGATTGCTGACCTTGACTCGTCAAGACATTAATACCGATAATACTCCCCACAACTAACAATATGAGCAACAAAATAGCCACCACCAGATAGAGCGGAACCTCTGGCATGCCAAAAATACCCTTGCTCCTACGCGGAAAAGCTGAAACAGGAGGAATGGCGGGCGTTGGTGAGCTGGCGTGTGGGACTGAAATGGGCATGACAACGGTCTTCTGCAAAGCAGCATGGCGTCCCGTCTCACTCATCTGAGCATTCACGCGGGGCGGCTCTGGCAAGGTGACGGGCATCATATGCGTCGCTTCCTCGCCATCTGGCGAGGGCGTCACCGGTATTTTGCCAGTAATACGCGGGACGAGAGGAACAACAGGCAGTGGTTGCGAGTGCTGTAGTGGATGGGATAGTGCTTTCATCTGCGGATGGGCCACCCCCAACAGGGAAGATTGTCCCGTCTCATGCCGGTTCTGCTCCTCCTGCTCTTGCAGTGCGCTCATTTGACCCGGCAAAAACTTGATCGTCGATTGAATCGCATAGGCGTCTGCTATCGCTGTCGCCAATAACGAAGCCATAGGAAAGCGAGTAACAGTATCTTTTGCCATAGCGCGCATAATAACCTCAGAGAGGGCAGGCGGAATATTGGCGTTAATGAGAGAGGGAGGGGTGGGCAACGCGCTGATATGCTGCATCATTACCGCAACCGAGCTAGCATCGCGGAATGGTTGCACACCGGTACACAACTCATACAGTATGACACCCAGTGCGTAAATATCACTCCGGTTATTCGCAGGATTGCCCTGAGCCTGTTCTGGCGACATATAGAGCGGGGTCCCCACACTCACCGTCTCGCCAACCAGACGCGCCATACCAAAATCGGTCAAGAGCGGCTCACCCGCTCCAAATTGCGCTCGATTCCTTTTATCCAACAGGATATTGGCAGGTTTCAGGTTGCCATGCACAACACCTTTCTGGTGCGCATAGTCAATCGCGACGCCCAGGCTGGTGAAGAGATAGACAATCTCGGTCGGTGAAAGAAACAACCCATTGCGCACAGTGGTAGTGATATAGTCAGCGAGCGTCTTCCCCTCGATGTATTCCATCACAATATAGGCGACCGAGCCACCACCTTGCTGTGGCGGACGCAAAAAAGCTACATCATGAACCTGCACGATGTTCGTATGATGCAGTGATGCAAGCACTTGCCCTTCTTGCGTGAAACGCGCAAAGAAATGTGGGTCTGACTGTATATCGGGATAGAGTATTTTAATCGCAACATCACGCCGCAATTGCAGATCATACGCCTGCCACACCTCACCTATGTTGCCACGTCCCAACTGCTGGCGTAGCTCATACTTTCCTAAACGTTGGGGGCCGTTTATCATGGTACGCTCCGTTCAGCCTCAATCGCAATACATGCTCTCGTTGCAGCATATTCCTACGTTACAATACCAGATTTTGCATCATGCAGCAAGCATTTAGGACACATATGCTAAAACGCTCTCTTGTATATGATACAATGAAGCCTGAAAGGAGTTGGACGTGCGTTTTAGCATACAAGATATTCCCAAAACGGTGCGAAGACACGGTGATACCTTGTCTCTCTCGCTGCGTTTTCTACGTCCTGGCGAGTTACAGGCAGAAATTGCACATCTTATCGCCTTCCATGAACAGCACCTTGCGCAGCCACAACGCCTCTTTATGCTCGATGACGCCCGCGCCTGTATCGGTGACTACCGTCTCGCGCATGCCCTCCTGGCCACGCTGAGCAACTGGTATCGTTGGCAAGCACGCTCCTGGGACACCGTCCTGCAAGCATATGATAAGAGCGGGCAGGCCCAAAAACAGTTGCACGAGGCAGATATCCACTCACCCACACAACTTCGTCTCGCTCTCTACACCACAATCAATGAGTCCCAGCACGGTTTCCTCTCAACACAAATGCGCACAGAAACATTGGAGCGCATTGCTCACAGCTATCAACTTGAGCGGGCTACTTTGGAGTATCTTCTTACCCTGGATAGCGAGGATGAAGCACTCTTGGCACGCACCAGCGCACATGCACCTGACCCACACGAGATCAGGACACTCTATAACCAATGGGCTTTTGAAGCGGCTCTGTTCTCGGCCTCACACGTTCAATTCGTCATCGACTACGCTGCGTTCGCACGCCTCTCTACTCCCGACAACGCACAAACAATCGGTAGCGGCATTGGTAGCGTTATCAAGCGGCTCTGTTATCTAGCCCGCACCCTTGGCGTCTACTACGATCTCGCCTACCAGGATGCAGGCGGGGGCGAGAGCCACCTGCTCCTCACCCTCTACGGCCCTCAGGAAGTCACGGGGCGGGCGCAACAGTATGGCCTACGCTTAGCCCGTCTCAGCCGCTATTTGCTCGGCTATGGCATACCAGCTCAGGCAAGCCATGCCAAGACACATAAATCGCTCCCCTTGAGTCCCGCCATTGTCAGTGCCCAGGCCACTGTCCATATGCTCCAACGTGCCTATACATTTGTCATTACACCCGCCATACTCCATTTGCTGCACATCGCCCCTATCTCCTCAGCACAAGCCACCGAAAACAACCCGACAGACAGCACGCCCACAGCAGTCGAGACGAATAACACCGCCTCTACGCTCTTTGATAGCAGCATTGAACAACACTTTGCCGAGGCATTCACGGCGTTAACGGTCAATCAGCACCTGCATGGATGGCATCTGGAGCGCGAGCCAGAACCACTGCTACTCTCACACGGCATTTTCATTCCCGATTTCGCCCTCACCCGTGCCAAACAGCATATCTATGTCGAGATTTTGGGGTTCTGGACAGCGACCTATCGTGAACGTAAACTCCAAAAACTACAACAACTGCAAACACGCCGCGATATTGTGCTAGCATTACCACGCGAGGCCGCGGCGGCCTTCGCGTCTCTCGCTCCGCATTTCCCGCTCATTCTCTACGACGAACAACTCTCTATCACCGATCTGTTGCAGGTTTTGCAGCACCATTACGACGATTTTGCCGAGCGCATGACAACGCTCGACAGCGCAACAATACGCCGCCAAGTCGAGCGTGAAGGCCTGTTATCCGAACAGCGTTGCTACGAGCTATTACACTGTTATCGCCGCGCAGAAATACAACATGCTGCCGAGCAGATCACTAACACCGAAATAACTTTTACACCGGGCATCGGCCTCTACCATCAACGCTGGCTGCAAGACACACACCAACATCTCACACGCTGGCTACAGCAACAGATGACAATAACGAGCAGCACAACACTCCCACTCACAGCGGTCATACAGAGTATGAGAGAGATGCAAGCAATCTTGATGAACTGCGAAGAGAGCGTGTTAGAAGGATTACTGGCCACATGGGCCGACATTCAGATCGTACATACCTCAATTTTCGAGGCCCATGTCGCTCTAAGCAGCCCTGAAAAGAGTTCGCCGTTGGCAACAATCGCGGAGCAGGTGCTGATAAGTCCACCTGTTCAGGATCAATACGACACGATGACACATCCCCCCCATAGCTCGCTGCGTTTGGTGAAAGAACGTCGTCCAGCAAGCAAAAAGAGAATCCGCGATCCAATCGAGCAAGAAGCACTTTGGGATAATTCGTGATGATAGAGACTTTTCATATACCCATCTAGATGTGTCGTTACTTATATGGTTATCAATCGTTGTGAGTAAATAGATATTGGAGAAAATAAATTTGTTTTAGCGTCTAACACTCTATGAAATATGCGTTGAGCAACAGCAAAAACTGGCATTTTCTATCTGTTTATTGCATATTCTCTCGCAGTTGCTTAAGGCCGGATTTATGCTCTCTCTGTATTCTATCCGTATAGACCAATGTAGTATGGTAAACCTATGCAACAGGATGATCTAAGTCAACCTGAAGGCATCACGCGGCAAGGGACAGGAAAACCTACCAGCACATAACGCAGCCATAGAGAGACTGGCAGCTGTAGATCCTCCTCATGCTTTCCCGCGCAGCCTGTTGGCCCTTTTTCTATTTTAACGCTTGCTCTCTGCTCATACGATGAGTAGTAGGGTGTAGCGATATGTGCATTTGGGCCAGGATGAGCGATATTGCATACGTACAGGAAGTGATAGCTTTGCAACGTCTGCAAACTAGCCAAACCTGCACGCTTGCAATTGGGATGACCTCAATGCAACAGAACCAACCATGTAGGTAACTTTGTTCTAAAACGGGTTGACAACGGGGGTATTAGCATGTATAGTGTGCGTGAACTAGAACATGTATTCTAATCCTCCAGCACATTTATTGAGAGGACGGTGACAATGTGGAGCAGCACCACGAGCAACGCCAGACACGAGCAACGCCAATGAGGCAGACACAGACGCAGCGGCCAAGCCGCGATATCTACGAGGATGACTTATACGATGATTCATGGTCACCCCGTATGCCAACCAGCACACGCCGCTATCGCAGCGACGTACAATATGAAATGGGCCGTACATCAGCGGACATCCAGGCCTACGTACCACGCGAACGGATGACACAACCGGAGCGCAAAACGTTGCAGCCGCAGCGCAGAACAACGGATGTACCGACTATTCAAACCAACAGACGCCGCCCTACCAACACGGTAGATGTCACCGCACAACAGCACACGATTACCTCACCAGCGCGGGCACGCAAGCAAGACAAGGGACGCCCACACTGGCTTGTCTATGTAGGCATTGCCACATTTGTAATGGTTATCGGTTGGATTGCAACAAACACACTGATGAGCTGGTGGCAGGTCACACAGGATGACTTGCACTATGGACGCCCACGAACTTATCAGACCGATGCGGTCGTCGGCCACAACGATTCTTCCTCACATCCCAGCCATTTCATCGCCCTTAATCTCAGTGGTCATATCGAAATTATCGAATTTCCTGGCGGGGATGCGACAAAAGCAAAAATCTACATCGGGCCAGTTCTGATTGGCTCCGACAAAGACCTAGCTCCCGTCACCTTAACCTTTACCGATGTCAACGGTGATGGCAAACCAGATATGGTTATCAACGTCCAGGGCGGCCACATCGTTTTTATTAACGATAGTGGACAATTCCGGCCCGCACACCCCGGTGAGAAAATCTTACTCTAGCACAAAGAAGGGACAGGCACGTTCTACCTACAAACGTACCTGTCTTTTGTTTTATCATAGCAAAAACGGGAAGAACTCGACGCAACGTTGTGCGTGAGGCTTCCCGTTTTTGCACTGTATCGGCTTCGTCTGCTGTGCTTCACTCTATTTACATAGCAGAGAGCGTTTCAACATCTCCACTCTGCGGCGCATGCGTGCGTATACCCGACGATACAGCTTGTTTCAACGTGCCTTTTGCCGGCACGGTCAGGGTCATTACCGCATACTCTTGTTCCGACATCTTCGTCTCAGTGGGACGAATGGCTAACACCGTAAATATACTTGCCCAGGCGATAAGTAACCCGAACAATATCCAAACTAATACATGTACCATTATTAAATGCGTCCTCTTTCAGGCCGCTTCCTACAGGAAGCGACATAAGATTACCGTATTGTCTTAGACGAAAGTAACTCATAAAATTAACAGGTGAGACGATTTCCTACCATTCTGAGCGAGATGAAACCTGGCAAAAGACGCCCTTTACACTCAATGACGCCAAAATGACCAAAAAAGTTTCAGTTCATGACAGTGCTGCGTTTTCATCTCTAAAAGAACAAACGAAGTTCTCTTGTTCTTTTGGCAAAAACCTGTCAAAATAGCAACATTGGACCATCCAGGGCGGAGTACCGGGTTTAGGCCACCACATATGCTCCGTCCGCAAAACAACCAGGGCTACTGAGTTGAAGAGAGGAATAGAAATCATGGAGCACATCAACTGGCAGCTACGTCGCGATATTCTCATCTGCATTATCTGCATTGGAGTCATTTTATGGACCGCCTGGAATATCGCAGGACAGTTCGTCGACGTCATTGTGATCTTGCTGCTTTCGATGGCGGTTGCTTTTCTACTTTCGCCGCTAGTCGATTTTTTAACCCACTACCGTGTGCCGCGCATTTTCTCGACATTGATCGTCTATGTTTTAGTGCTGGCTATCTTGAGTAGCTTTGGCTACGCCCTGATCTTTTCACTTATTCAGCAAATCCTCTCTTTCTCACAGACTATCGTCAATTTCGCCACCGCTTTGCCGGATAAATTTTCCGCGTTCATCAATTTTCTGCACACGCAAGGTGGCATTCCCCAAGCCAATATCGATACCGCTCTCAGCCAGATTCAATCACAAGTCACCGCCTTCGCGCAGGCCGCTGCCTCCAATACCCTCAATATCGCATTAATCGTCACCAATGCCTTTATTAATATATTGCTCGTTATTGTCTTGAGCTTCTACCTCACACTCGATGGCAAACGCATTCGCGATAGCATTATCAGCATTGTCCCTCGCCGCTCGCTCGATCATGCCCTACTTTTTGAAGATGCACTCAACCGCGTGGTGGGTAACTATATTCGAGGGCAACTTACCTTAGCGGTCATTATTGGCGTCCTGGCTGGCGGCGGCTACTGGGTCATTGGCGGCATCGAAGGTCGCTTGCAGAGCTACGCCCTCATTATTGGCGTGCTGGCATTTCTCTTTGAAACGATTCCGATGGTAGGGCCAGCCCTAGCCTCTATTCCTGCTATCACGCTTTCGTTACTTTTGCCAGAACCTTTTCCACGCACCTTCTGGGTGATCGTCTATTTTGTCGTCATCCAAGTGGTTGAGAGCAATATCCTGGGGCCAAGTATCGTAGGTCACGCCGTCGGCCTACATCCCGTTGCATCGCTGCTCGCCCTCATTCTCGGCGCAAAGCTCTTTGGGGCTTTTGGCGCGCTACTCGCCACGCCGATTGTTGCCGCCTCCTGGGTGGTGGTCTCTAGTATCTATCGTTCCGCGAAAGGTGAAACAGCCGACCAGATGCTTGCACGCCGCCGCACCTCCTGGGGCATTCGCCGCCCACGTAATCTGCATCCCATACACACACGCGAGAAACCCCTGGTCAGTGCAGCACCCTCCCATAGTGAACATGATGAGCCAGCCACAACAAGCAAGCACGATGCGTAAAAATGTGCGCGCCGCCTCTTTTGACAGCGCGCACAAGCTTTGCACAATATCTGCTAAATAGCACCAAAAGTTCGCCGTAGTTCCTCTTCCCCCTCACGAGTGACAAGCGCGTATACCTCGTCGCCCGCCAGCACTTGCATGTCCGCCATAGGGAAAATTGGCTCCGAGTCGCGAATAATCAATGCCAGGTTACAACGGCGCGGCAAGTTAATCTGACCAAGCGTCTTATTGACCACCGACGATGTCGGTGGAATACTGATCTCGACAATCTCCAAGCCTGCTCGCTTTAAGGTCATCAGTGTAATAAAATGCGTGCCCGGCAATTCCGATTCGATCAGCGAAAGGATTGAGCGCGTTGGGCTAATCGTCACATCAATGCCAAGTTTGTGAAACAACTCTTCATGACGCGGGTTATTGAGCCGCGCAATCGTACGCGCTACATTAAAACGCTTCTTGGCCATCTGGCAAATTACCAGATTGTCCTCGTCCTCACCAGTGACCGCAATCACGGCATCGGCACGCCCTGCACCTGCCTCTTCCATCGTGCGGGCTTCACAAGCATCACCGCGCAATACCACGCCCTGGTCGAGTTCCTCACTCAACGACTGATAGCGCGCTGAGCTTTTCTCCATCAGCAACACTTCATGGCCCTGTTGGAGCAGATTTTTTGCCAGGTAGTAGCCAACATCGCCACCACCGCCAATAATAAGATACATACCTCTTCTATCCTTTTTCTTCGGCCTTCTGCCCAATATTTTCGACAATCCGCTCTTGCAATTTCTGCGCCAATTGCGCTGAATCCGTTGCTTGCCCATTAAGCGCATTAAACAACACTTCCGCGCCAATAATCGTGGGCGAGAATGCATCTAAACCTAGCGTGCGATACGTCGATTGCCGGATCGGATCATAGATGCGACAGACAACTTTTGGCACCTGAAAAATTTCCTTCGCAATTTGGCTTGCCATAATATTGCGATTATCGCCGTTAGTCACAGCCGCGAAGGCATCTGCTGTCTCCAGACCTGCACGCTTGAGGACCTCCTCGTCCACCCCATTGCCAACAATTTTTTGTCCCTTAAAGTGCGGATCAATCCGCAGAAACGACTCGCTACTACTATCGATAATAGAAACGGTATGATTAGCCCTCTCAAGCATCATTGCCAGTTCTGCTCCGACACGACCGCAACCGAGAATGACAACTTTCACAAATAGCCTCCTATCGGCCATAAGACCGACGTTCTGATCTAAGGTATCAACTACCCGTGCTTAATTATAGCATGCATGATTAAGGGTCCTTCAAATTTCCCTTCTCCCACTTCTCAACGGCTTACAGATACGTTATGATGGACAGAGAATTATTTGAAAGTGAGCTACGTCTATGGCAATTCCAAGCACAACACCTATTCTTGCACCACAGCCATATACCCTAAGAGTCGTTCATGCCGACCAACGTGACACCTGGGAACGCTTCACCGCGAGCCTGGGCGGTCATCTCCTCCAGAGTTGGCAGTGGGGCGACCTCAAGGCCCAGACGGGCTGGTCACCTTTACGCCTCGCGCTGATCGAACAACACAGCCAGCACATGATTGCCACCGCCCAGATACTACGACGTGGCGCACCACATTTCCCACTCCGTCTTGGACATCTGGCCTATCTCCCCAGAGGTCCTGTACTCGATTGGTCACAGCCAGCCCTCTGCTCTGCTTTCTTTACGCTGTTGGACGCCCATCTCTCACGCCGGGGAGCTATTGCGCTACGCCTGGAACCTGATGTCGATGCAGAAAGTGAATCGGGCATACGCATTGCACAACAACTACACACGCTTGCTCTTCAGCCCACCATCCCTACGCAGCCAGTGCGCAGTATCATCCTCGACCTCACACCAGATGAAACAACTCTCCTGGCACAGCTGAAAGAAAAATGGCGATATAACGTGCGCCTCGCTACACGTAAGGGCGTGACCGTGCGTCTCGCCACTACGCGAGATGATGTGCGCTCCTGGTACACACTCTTACAGACAACCAGTGTACGTGACCACTTCGGCATCCACACGCTTGACTACTATCTGCACGCCTGGAACATCCTGGCCCCGCAACATGGTCGCCTGCTGCTCGCAGAACACGAGGGCCAGTTACTCGCGGGCATCTTCGTCAGCCTCTATGCTCGGCAAGCAATCTATCTCTATGGAGCCTCTAGCAACGAGCAACGCCAGTTGATGCCCAATTATCTCCTCCAATGGGAGGCGATACGCTGGGCCAAAAGTGCTGGAGCCAATAGCTACGATTTCTGGGGTATTCCCGCCACCGATCATACAGACGAGGCAATGGCGGGCGTCTATCGCTTCAAAAGCGGCTGGGGAGGGCGTGTCATCCAGTTTCCCGGCGCATTTGAGCGTATCTACCACCCACTACTTTTCACACTTGCACAACGCTTCCTGGCTGCGTCAGCAACCTCACGAGCCAAAGAGGAAGACCGTCCCGCCCATCATAGCATAGAGCAACACGAGCAATAGCCCCTCTAACCAGACCAGTTCACCATCATGCGTGATCTCGCTAAACAGGAAAGCGGCCAACCCTAACACGGCCAATTCGATGATGCTGAAAACCAGATCAAGCCGTTGTGGCATGAACAGACTAATCAAGACGAGCAGTGGAGCCATTAAGAGGGCAATCTGAATAGAAGAGCCTGCTGAAGCGGCCAGCACCATCCCCATCCGCTTATCCAACGCCATTGAGATCGTGTTGAAATATTCAGGCAATCCGCCAATCAGCGGCACAAAAATTAGCCCGACAAAGGCCGGATTCCAGTGTAGCACATGCGTTACTGGCTCGATAGCACTGACGAGAACTTCTGATAACCAGGCCACGCCAACCGTTGCCAGCGTCAGGATGAGCAACGAACGCCAGAGTGGACTCTTCGCCGACTCCCGCTCCGACAATGGTGCAGGTTGAACAGATACAGAGACTGCTGCTTCATCCTGATGACTTTGCTCATGCTCAATGATCGCATGCAGCGCGCTGTCAAGCGTTGCCAGCATATCCGTTTTGCCTGCGCGAACATTTTTCGCCACATGCTGACGATATGCCAGCAGACGCATCACCGCCGCCTCAGAGCGCGACCCCAGTAGCGGTTTCAGCAACGTATCCTGTTGCTCCATCTGCGCACCATCACCCAGCCGGAAGACGCTAAAGAGGATAGAAGCGGCATAGCCAATGAGTAACATGATGGCAATGAAATCGGAAAGTTGCACCTCATGCAAGGTAATATCGGCCTGATGTGCTTGATAAGCCAGTAAGGTCGCAATCGTTGGAAGCAACAGACCACCGATGCAGAGTGCCAAGAGCGAAGAGTATTGGCTGGCTGGACGCGTCTCAAAAGTCAAAGGCCCATGCTTGAAACTGCCCACACAGACCGAGATGCCCAATACCAGCAGCACATTGCCCAGAATGGAACCAATGATCGACGCGCTGACCACGCTCACCAGGCCCTGGCGCAGGGCAAAAAATCCAATAATCAATTCAGTTGCATTGCCAAAAGTCGCAAAAAGGAGACCACCCACGCGCTCACCCGTATGCTCAGCCAAACCCTCAACCGAGACACCAATCAGCGCAGCCAGCGGCAAAATACCCAAACCCGCAATTGCAAAAATAAGCAGGGCTGGAGCATGAAACAATGCAAGAACAGGGGCAAGCATAGTACAAATGAGCAAAAAATAAAGCCAGCGTGGCATAGACCCCCCCATCATGGTATAATCTGGCAGACTATCTCAACCGATATATCTGGTATACGAGACTGTATCTAAAGAAGTTGTGACCTTCTGACTATGAGATAAGTAGAACATGTTAGAAATATGCTATCCTTATCGCTACTATGCTATCAAGGAGAACAAGATGACCCAGATTCACACGCATGAGCAGGAACAGAACCATAGCACCCTATCAGCAAGCTCTACATATGCAAAGACAACGCCACCATCCTCATCAGCGCACGGTACGGAGGATCGTTTTGCGGTGATGTTCGGTCACTTTTTCGACCGTGCCGACACCTTCATCTATGCGATTGTCGGTATCTGCTTCTTAGTTGCGGGTATCCTGGCATTGGGCTACTCTTTCTGGCAATTTAGCATTGCCGCCTTCGTCATCTTGCCCGCTCAAGCCCTGCAAGCACAGCCAGCACAGGCCGCCGCCGCCATTATTGACCTCGTCTCTGGTCTGCTGCTCGTCTTGATTATCATGGAGGTGCTGGGTACAGTTATCCACTACCTGAAATCTCATGCCACCTCCCTACGTCCTTTCCTCTTCATCGGTATCGTCTCTGCCACCCGTAGCATTCTCTCGATTGGCGCAAAACTCTCGGTTGGTGTGGGACACGGCGGCCCCGATTTTTATAACGCGATGGTTGAGCTTGGTGTTAGTGCTGCCGTGATCCTGGCATTGGGCATTACCCTCAAATTGTTAGGCAAACTTGTCGAGCAAGAAGAAACGACTTAACATGATACAGCCACGCGCTCTTCATCCATTAAGCCACAGCGCGAGTCGCTTTTTCACATCCGCCCATTCGCTGTCAAGGATACTGTAATAGACCGAGTGACGGAAGTAGCCGTCGGGCATAATCATATGGTTACGCAAGACACCTTCTTTAACAGCACCCAGCCGCTCAATGGCTTGCTGTGACATAGTGTTGCGGCTATCGGTCTTCAACTGCACGCGAATTGCCCCCAGTGTCTCGAAGGCATGCCGTAAAAGCAGATATTTACACTCAGTATTGATGCGTGTACGTCTTGCCTCACGGCCCAGCCATGTCCAGCCAATTTCCAGGCCGCGCTGTGGTGGCATGATGGCCAGGTAGCGCGTCGAACCTACAATGTGACCCGTCGCTAAAGCAGTAATGACGAAAGGCAACTCACTGCCGCTTGCCTGCCCCGCTAAAGCTGCCTCAAGCCATCGCTCCATCTCGTGTAGGGATGTCGGCTGCACAGAGGTCAGGTAACGCCAGATCACGGGGTCTTGGCTGATTGCGTACAACGCGCTGGCATGTTCGGGACGCAGTGGCTCTATGCGCACCACGTCCCCTTGCAACACTATCGGCTCTACCCACATTACGGCATCGGCTCCATTCCTTGCAAACGACGATACTTGCCAATATACCAGCGCACCGTCGCTACATACTCAGCATGGCTCCAGGTCAAGGGAGAAACACTCAGGGGCGCACTGGTAAAAGGATTGACCTGCTCCGCCATCACTCCGCTCGGCAACGCATGAATGCGCACCCAGTCTAACAATGGCACGGCCTGATGCAGTTCATCCAGTGTGGTTGCGTGTGAGATACGATACTGCGCTAACCAGAGCGTACAGATAAACCAGGGATTACCCTGGGCCTGCGAAAGGTCGTGCGTGGTCTGATAGTAGTAGTCATTCTCGTAACGGGCCATACCACCAACATCGGTCTTAGCCCACAAGGTCTGCTCCACAACACGCATCGTGCTTTCTATATGTGGATCATTGGCTGGGAACATGCCAAATTGGAATAACCCACAAAGACTACTATCAATCGTCGTATCGCGTTGGATATTGCCATCTTTATCGACATTAATCATGCGCAAGAAACATCCGCGTTGCTCATCCCACAAATAATGCAGTGTAGCCGCCTTGATCTCGTCCGCAGCTTGCCGATATTTTGTTTCCAGATCGGTCTCACCAAAAATATGAGCGAAATGCGCCGCCGCATCCAGACCAGCATAGACAGCAGCCGTTGTGTAGCTTAAAATCCCACGTCGCTCTTCCCAGAGATCATACGAGGGAGCTGGCAGTTTCGTGTGAGGTTCACGATATTGCACCAGAAAATCCGCGCCATCGACGATTAATGAACGGAAATGCGGCGCGACAAACTCAACATCACGGAAAATCATATAGTGCTGCCACAAGCTGTAAAGCACCAAAGCCGTCTCATCCTCTTGAATCGGCAATTGTGGGTTCCCATTGGGATCGATCCATGGATGCCAGCTACTTCCCCAGGAGCGGTCAGGATTATATTTATGGAGTAGATAGCCATCAGCAGTCATAACGGAAGCACAGAAGTCGTAGAAGTTGCGCGTGATCTCCGAATAGCCAGCATGACTCAGAGCATTAGCAACCAAGGCGCCATCACGCGGCCACATGTAAGAGTAGCTGTCATCCGAAAAGTGCAGCACATCAGCATCATTAGCAGCGATGATCGCTCCATCATAGTCGATCTGGGTACGTAAAACCAGCAAACTGCGCTTATAAAGATCGATCAGTTGAGGGGACAGATCGGCAAAGGTCTGTTCATCCTTGTTAATCCAACGATGCCAATAGTCGTGTGTCCGTTGCATAAAAATGTAGGGAGTTCGTTCACGCACCAGGTCATCCATTTGGGCCGCGCCCTCGAAATTCTGACCGATGGCCATCCAGTGATAGGCCTCGCCGCTCGCACCAGCCTCCAGGCCGGGCATGTGCAACGCCAGTGTACTATCAACCGAGCCTTGCGCAATGGGGTTACGTCCTAACACGCCATCCTCTGCATCGCGCCATGTTCCCTCAGCCCCATTAAATTCTTTAACACCGGTTGCCCAACTCGCAACCCCAATCGTCGTCTGACCATTTACTGTCACTTGCCCATTCATCAGAAAGTAAGCTTTGCCTTTATAAGCCACCAACACGCGCTCTTGCGGCTTATAAAAGATTGTATTGCCTTCAGCAGCATTCCAGATATGCCAGTCATAATGAAAGAAAAGGCGCACTTCACGCTGACGATTGGCCTGATTTGTCACCATCACATGACGGAAAAAGATGTCGCGATTGAAATCGACAGTGTCATTGAAAACGAGTTGAAGCTGAAGCCCATTATGTTGCAGCTTGACGCAGGTCACCATTGTCTCATCATCATAGACCAGCTCGCGTTGCCAGGCCCCGTCATCAATCCAGGCAAACTGCCCATCGGCCCAGACCCCCGTATGCGAAATATCACCACCTGTGTGCAATGCCTGCCCTACATGCGGCCAATAAATATCACGCAGGTTATAGCTTTTATCGAAGTTGAGGAGCAAATGCCCATTCCCCAATGGTAAATCTCGTGGCATACTACATTCCTTCTTTCCTCTCAAGTCTCGAAGAATATTATAGCATACCCATCGAGAACTCACTGGGGCATTTTTCAAGATGTTGCCTTCTAGCAACCCTTCCCTGCTATACTATGCTCTGAAAGAGTTTTTTCGTCGTAGCGTGATAGAAACGCGCCCATCGGCATGCGCAGTCAGGACACGGAACAAGGATATTGTTATGAAAGGTAGTTTATTAGCGCGGCTCCGTCGCAACGGGGTTGCTTATATACTTGGTGCGCTCCTCTTATTGCCCGTCATTCCGCTCTATCAGACATTGCTGCTGAATCCGCTTGGCTATACGACAGCTTTTAGCGTGACAGGCATCAATCGTTTCGCAGTCTCGCTGACATGGATTGGGAATCACCCTCTGCCATTTATCATCTATCGCTTGCTCTTCATCATTGCCTTTGCCCTGCTGCTCAGTTTTCCCTTCAGCCTGTTTCGCATTATCGTAGCGCAGGAACTGATGGGCCAACAGGAACGCGAAGAGCAGGCACTACAAGAAGATGAGGCTGATGACGAAGAATATGATGAGACTGATGACGAAGGTGACGAAGAATATGATGAGGCTGACGACGAAGGTGAGCTAGCACAAGAACATGCTGAACATGGGATGCCACCCTATGCATGGCGTGGCAAGGGCTTTGCGGTACTTGCCGCATGGGCTGGCCTCTTTGGCTTGATCGTTTATCTGCTTGGCACACTTGCCAGCACGCTCTATTTTACGCTTGTTGGTAACAGTGTCGCCGCCCATGCCGCCCTGCCCGCCAATATCGTCACATTTTCCAGCCTGCTGAATATTACGACAAATACGGCAGGGGTAGGCCTACTGGCACTCTCCGCGCTCTTTTTTGGGGCCATGATCGCTCGCAGTGGGCGCACTCTCTGGCCCAACAGTTGGATTGCCTTCGGCTATGCGGCCCTAGCAGTTGCGGCTCTCTTAAGCGGAAGTGCTGTCGCAATTGCCAATGCACCAGCAGGCGGACAAGCTACCTTAACCGCTCCTGCTATACTGCTTTTCGCGCTCTGGCTACTTTGGCTCGGGATCATGCTAGTCCGTCTCACGCCAGAAACAGAGTAGTGTTCTGTCAAACGTGATTGCATACCCATCCATGACACCCAGCGTGTCCATGACACACAGGCATGACACCCATCCATGATACCCACAAGGGGCAATACCGCTTAAATAGGTGCAATGTAAACAGGGCGAGGGCAAGCCTCGCCCTGCCCGAAATGCTGGAAAGAACCGTAGGGACCGATTCATCGCGTCCGTGCCGTGCGCCAATGCTGCTCGTTTCCCTCTGGCACGGTAAATGGAGCAGGGCATACGTGGTGCATGGGCACGACGGACGCGATGAATCGGTCCCTACGTCTTTTCCCGTATTAATTTATTCATCTCCATCATCACACCCCAGACGGATTGCTCCTATTTAAGCGGTATTGACCACAAGGGGTGTCATGGATGGGTGTCATACATCAATTTTGATGTCATGCATGACTACACATATTGTGCATCTTTTAGCTTTTCGTGTGTTGAACGTGGTCAATCAGCTCTTACAGCCAGTCCTGCGAATCCAGTTCGATGAGCTGATACTCTTTGTCGGTGAGACGCCAACCGAGCGCGCCTGCGTTCTCTAAGGCCTGACGTGCATTCTTGGCTCCCGGAATCGGAATAATACAGGCGTCGCGCATCAGCAGCCAATTAAGTGCGACCTGCCCACTGGTCTTGCCATGCGCACGCGCGACATTCTCCAACGTTTGCAGTAGCGGCTCCATTTTCTGGCGACGGGCCACGCTAAAAGATGGCGTGAAGCGGCGCGCCCCTCCCACCTGCACAGCATTGGGATTGCTGACGCGGAACTTGCCCGTCAACAAACCCTGCTCCAGAGGACTATAAGCGATGAGAGCCACATTGAGTTCACGGCATGTTGCTAGCACGCCATTGCTCTCTGGCTTGCGATGTAGCAGGCTATAATGGACCTGATTCGAGGCCAATGGAATATCGTGCCGCGCCAGACGTGCATGAGCCTTGCGCAGCTGACTCTCACTATAATTGCTCACGCCTACAGCACGTATCTTGCCAGCTTGTACAACCTGGGCCAGCGTGTCCATCAGCGCGTTGATCTCTAGAAACGTATAGGGCCAGTGAATTTGATAGAGGTCGATACTCTGCACACCCAAGCGTTCCAGACTGGCATCCAACGAGCGTAACAGTGTACGTGCCGAGAAGCGGGTCGGCAATGGCGCGAACTTGCTGGCAATCAGAATAGGCCGCTGATCCTGGCGCATACATGTACCGAGCAAACGCTCCGATTCGCCTTGCCCATAGATTTCCGCTGTATCAAAAAAATTGAGTCCAGCATCCAGGCAGGTTTTATAGGCTTGCAGGACATCCTCTTGTGTATAGTCCTGACCATAGCCCCAAAAATTTTTATCGCCCCAACTCCAGATACCCACACCCAAAGCGGGCACGACCAGAGAAGATGCCCCTAATGGCCGTTGATCTACTTGTATCATGAAAAACCTCTCTATAGATTGGATTGGTATACGTCATAGACGAATGTAACTGTTTATCTGAGCCACATCCTTGCTATCATAACAACAAACATCGGCTTTGGCAAAAAATGGTAGCTCTGACATGGAAACAAAAAATATGTGCGTCCACTTTCAGCAATGGACGCACATAGCATCTTTTTTAAAATGGGTATTGCTTGCCTTAGTACAGTTTCTCTAGCGACTCAAAACCCCTCTGCCAGCATTTGAGAGCATCGCGAGTGCGTCCTAACGCCTCCAGCACTTCAGCCCAATCGACATAGAGTTCGGCCATACTAGAATAGACCTGCAATCCCTGCATATTCTGCCCAGCCTGTTCAAACCGACGGACAGCTTCTTCTAAGGCGACGCGCTCTTTCTGTGTGCCTGCATGTTGTCGGGCTTCTGCCTGTGCCACTTTTCCTGCAACCATATATGCTAATGCACGTATGTTAGGACGCCGCACCTGCTCTACCCGTTGCATAGCAATATCACTATAATCCTTAGCGTCTCCATAACGATGTTCTATCAGATGTAACTCAGCGAGTGATGCACTATTGAGAACGAGCAGTACCCATCCAGCGATCTTTCCCTTCTCCTGCTCTAACATCGTCAGAGTAAGTGAGGCCGTATAGCATCGCAAGGATTCCTGAAAATCGCCCATCTGGCGATAAATTGTTCCTAGCACATTACGCATATTCGCTTCATTGAGATAATCCTCACGCTCTCTATACATCTCTAAGGCTTGTTTACCATATTCAAGGGCATTAATGAAGTCGCCTTGTTTACGTTTAGCATCACAAAAATTGTGATAAATCTGCGGCAATTCGCTTTCATCATCATAATACTTGCAGAGACGAATGGCATCTTCAAAATACTGAACTGCAGTGCCATATCTGCCAAGCATGGTACACGCCATCCCCAGACTATAACGCGCCCGAATACGGACCGATGGCAGATGCACCCGACGCTCGTGGAGGACGTTAAGGCAATGCAAATAGTGTACAGAGGCATCTTCATACATCGACATATTGACAGCAATATCGCCCAGAAGCAACAAATTCTTCACCAGCAACTCGCGTTCAATTGGTGTCTCCGGCAAATGTTTTTCATCTACGTGCGCCAACGGCCTAAGTAGAACACGGGCCTCTTCCCAACGACGAGCCAGAACATAGTACCAACCCATCAGGTAGTCATGGAGTCGCTTGAGTTGCTCATCTTCAGTGTTAATTGACATAAGCAGAGGCAAGGCCAGTTCGCCCTGTCCTTCGCCCAGGAACAAACGAGCGCGGTTGAGCTGATGGCGTATGGGCAAATCTTCTGACATGGGCATCCTCCTCTATGACACAGAAATCTTGCTTGATTATAGCACATCTACTACATAAGAAT
>DAICZM010000189.1 GCA_027311145.1 Ktedonobacterales bacterium | reverse complement strand
CTCTTCAAACAGAAAGGCTCCTCACATGACATTGCGCTCCTCTGCTCTAACCTACCCTCAACTACCATCCTTGATGAGCGGTCGCTGGCTCTGGTTTGGCCTACGTCAGTTCACACGCACCCAATGGCAAGACATTTGCAGACAGGCAAGTGCATGGCAGATACAAGGCCTGCATCCCAAAGTCGCGGATGGCCTCACGCCCTGGTATGGTCAGGACGACTTGCACATGCTCAAAGACATTGCGGCGCAATACCACTTGCATGTCGTTCCCTATCACTATTGCTATGGGCCACAATTTGGCTCCAACCAAATACGCGGCGAAGCTGAGATTTCTGCCTGGATCGGCACACTCTTTGGGGCCGTGATCCCCGATATCGAAGATCAATATATGGGGCAATATGAGAGTGCCACCAGCTTTGGGCAGCAGGTCCGAGAGCGTTTTACAGGCCTCTGGCTACCAACACTCTATGCCAATCCGCTCGTCCATCCCGTTCCCTTGCTCGCCCTCAATCCCTATATGGATGCGTGGCTCCCACAGGTCTACTTTGCTGAATGGAACGGCAATGCACAGACCGCTATCGATTACGTCTATCCGCAGTGGCAATACTTCGAGCAACAGGCCGCACGCACTGGACAAAACCACCTCAAGCCGATCTTGCCAATCATCTCGCTTGCCAATCAAGTCGCACCTGCGCAGATCGTCGATTTCATCGTGCTGATGCAGCACTATGGCTATATCGGCTGCTGGCACTATGACCTCTATGCCCCCTATGCCAGCAGCATTCTGCATGCACCGGAGCCTACGCTTACTCAACCAATCGGACCGACACGCCCTACACCCCCTGTCCCTACGCCCGCACCATGCTCGTTTAATGATGATGATCGCCAGGTCTGGACGCTTTATAAGGACATCCCCATTCACGAAGAGGCTGCGATTGAGCAAAGCTGGTTACGCGCTCGCTATCAGCACGGTTGGAACTTTGGGCCACCGTTGGAGCAAGAGCATCACGTCGAGCGTGTCTCTCATGCCTACATTGAGCAACAGTTTAGTGCGGCACGGGCCTCCTACGAACTGGAAAATGGCTTGCTCACATGGTGGACAGCCAGTGGGCCTGTGCGCATATAAAGTTGGCAGGAGGCAGTGCAACCTGTCCTTTTGGCAGTTGCCTTAAACAGATAGCTATGGTACGCTCTGAGGGTAAGTGTCAAAAGACTGGAGTATCTCTTCATGCCTTCGGTGCAAAATACCTTGCAAATCTCTATACAAGCAGCAATACGCAACACATTACGCTTGGGACTGCCCTCTTTCCGGCATCTCCCACTCAATGTCTACCTGCTTCTTTTCTTCACTATGGGAAAAGGCTTTCAGATCACGATAGCCACGCTCAATATCAGCTATTATGCCCATAGCCTGGGTTACCGCCCAGATTTCATCGGCCTTCTCAATGCCATGGGAGCTATTGGCTCACTGCTTGGAGCTATTCCCATTGGTCTACTTGCAGACCGCATCGGGCGCAAACCCGTACTGCTCGTCTCGGCAATTTTCACGCCACTCTTTCTAGCAGCAACCGGTTTGACCACATCCGCACCGCTGCTCCTGTTCTTTACATTAATACAGGGAACGGTTGCTGCGGCCTATTGGGTCACCAATATTCCCATTCTCACAGAGAGTAGCAGCAGCGAACAGCAGCGCGTCGGCATCCTGGCCTTGAACAGTTTCCTGCTGCTCGGTATTGGTGCATTAGGCAATTTATTAGGCGGAGCTATTCCAGAAGTAGTCGCGGGGATGATGCACATCTCCGCCGCCAGTACCATTCCGCTGCGCTGGGGGGTATTAACCGCCGCCCTCTTCACGCTCATTTTTGGCCTGCCACTCTGGTTTCTGCGTGAACCACAGCGTCTTTCACGTGCCGCTAGCAGAAAACAAAGAGCCTCCGCAACACGCGAACCTTTTCCTTACCTGCTCTTTGCACAGCTACTGATACCAGATCTGCTCTTTACCATGGGTGAGGGAGCGGTCGTTGGCTTGATGCAACTGTATTTTGTGCTGCGCTTCCATCTTTTGCCTGGTCCGCTTGGCATCATCTTCACCATTTCTGGCTTTGTAGGTGGCATTTTTTCTCTGAGCGCGCCACTCTTCGTCAAACGCTGGGGCAAACTACGCCTAATCACGCTCGTGCAATATCTCAGCGCGCCGCTGATGCTGCTCATCGGCTTCTCACCTATACTACCACTGACGATTGCTGGCGAATATGCACGCTCGCTGATGCGCACACTCATCGACCCAATCTATGCAGCTTTCGCCATGGAGCGCGTCTCTGATCGCCACCGTGCCACACTTAGCGGTTTCTATTCGGTCACATGGAGCGTTGGCTACAGTATTGGCCCGACCGTCGCAGGTTGGTTGCAAACAAACGTGACACTCTCGGCCTCATTTGTCTTTGGTGCCTGCTGCCTGCTGGTAGCACCCAGTTTACTACTCATCTTTTTTGGCAGAAAACCGCTGAAATCGCTCGAAGCCACCAGCGAGACACCACAATGATCATCGCCAAAAACGGGTATTTCATACTACTCAAGCCATTTTTCTTGACTATATCTTAGCAAGCATGTATCATTTTGACCACAAGGAATGTTATCCCTTCTACAGTCACTGGATGAGATCAACAGTACCCTGACAAGGACACAAAAAATATAGCCTACTGAAACGTTATATTTCTTGTAGCTTTATTGCAAAAAACTGAGTGGATTGTTGCTGCCTTGAGGAGTGCTTCATGCGTTCAAGTGTTGTTGATACCCGGCGTGTCGCGGATAGTGACGTTCAGGGAAAACGTTATAGTCCGCCGGTTGCCCCATCATACCGAGACGCGCAGGACATACGTTCCGCCATCAACCCCAAATCACACCCAAAACAAGCAGTGCGCCTTGCCCCTATGGAAGGCTGGCTTGCCCTGTTTCTGCTCGCAATTGCGGTGTACTGCGTCGTCTACGCCATCGTACAGGCCCACTGGGTTTCACATAGCCCCATGCTACTTTGGTCCCCAGCCGTTGGCCTCTTGGTTGGTCTAATCGTCGCCAAATTGCCACGCTTACCGCAAGCTGCTCTTCATCTCGGTGCATGTCTGCTAGGCCATTGGTTTTCGATCTGGCTCACCTCAGAGGTCACTTTTCATATTAACTGGCTTTTCCTCCTGGGCAGCATCAAAGCAATTATTTTAGGGGGACTCTCGCCGAGCGCACTTCCCAATACCGATACCATTTTCTTTTTCTACCTGACCTTTCTCTCGTTTTTCCTCGCCTACTTTGGCTGCTGGCTGATCTACCGCGCACACCTACCCTGGCTGGTTGCGTTCGTCTATTGCTCAATTATGCTCGTCAACCTCAACAGCTACACACGACAAGACCTTTCTTATCTGCTGATTATTATGTTGGCTGCACTGCTCCTCTTGATTGCACGCATACAGCTTGCCGCACAAGTCATTCAATGGACACAGGAGGGCCTTCATACAAATCACGCTTGGTTGCGTTCACTGGCACGCCGCTGTATGCAGATCGCATCTGTCCTCACGCTGATTGCCATTATTGGAACTTCGCTTCTACCCGTTGCCAAACAATCAACATCAGGGCAAACCTTCTGGAATGCGCTGGATAACGCCTGGAACAACATTACTAATGGGCAGATCTCCTGGCAAAACCCGGCATCGGCCTTCCAACCCTATCAACCCTCCACAAATTTCTTTAGCGACCATATGACCATCAGTGGCAACGTCCATCTGCCTACGGGCGAGGTCCTCTCTTACGTCAGTTCTAATGGGCCACGCTATCTCGAAGGCTTTACCTACGATCAATTCGATGGACACACCTGGTCCACACTGATTAATGCACTTGATAGCTCAACTTTCTCTGCCGATACTGCATTGAAACCCGATATCATCCGCAACGACTATCAACAGATTACGAGCGCGATCACACTCGTCCAGCCACCCGAAAATACCCAACATTATCTCTTCGCTCCCGCACAACCAATCCGTTTTGATGTCGCAACCAACATTGACAATAACGGTACAGCCTCCGCCTGGATGCAACAAAGCAATCTGGTGAGCGGCGAGCATTATCAAGTAACCTCGCTCCTGCCACCTTCTGACGCACAAACACTGAGCGGCATTCCCTTGCCAAACGATAATCCCTCTTTCTGGTTGGCGGATGGCAACGCCAATATGCTCCAAACCTACTATATGCAATTGCCGCATAATCTCTCGCCCAATCTCCTAAAGACAACGCAACAATGGACACAGGGGGCAAATAACACCTATCAAGCCTTGAAAATGATCGAGTCCCATTTAAATGATACCAACACTTTTACCTATTCACTTGATAATCCGCCTATCCCTGCCAATGTCGATGTCGTAGATTGGCTCCTTCAGACACACAAAGGCTATTGCACCTACTACGCAAGTGCCATGGTCGTCATGGCACGCCAGCTCGGCATCCCTGCACGCATGGTCAATGGTTTCAGTTATGGTCACTACGACGCACAACACAAAATTTGGGTCGTCGATGGCAACGATGCGCATAGCTGGGTGCAAGCCTACCTGCCCAGTTTTGGCTGGATTAACTTCGACCCCACACCCGGCTACTCGCTGACCGCCATCAATCACCCACAGCCCACACCGACGCCTGCCAAACCTGCACCCACACCTAAACCTGTCTCAACCACAACGCCCAAGCCCGTCTCACCACCTAAAGCCACACCCGCCCCAAACACAGGCTCACATCCAACCACACCAAAGAAGGCTCTCCTCTCATCACTCAACATGAGTATTCTGGCTGGCTTTTCACTCCTGCTCCTGCTCTGCTCGCTCTGCCTGTTTCTGTTCGCACTCGCCAGACACTGGTGGCGTAACCTCTATGCCAATTCTTCGCGTGTCTCTGGCCTCTTCTGGCGTCTCTGCCAGATTGCCAGTTGGGGAGGCCTCTCACCACGCAGCACACAAACACCCTATGAATATAGCCGTTTGCTCAGTCAACAGTTTCCCCAGAATGCACATGCGATCTGGAACCTGACTGAACTTTTCGTACGAGACCGCTGGGGGAGTGGCCAACACGTCCCCCATCCACAAGAAGAAGACCATGCTGAACAAGTCTGGCACAGTATGCGCGGCTTTTTCCTTACCATCCTTCTCCGCAGAAGAAGAAAATAGCGCGCATCCAGAAGAGAAAAGCCAAACACATCTCGCCATGCTAGTAACGCACCTTTTCCATAATACATCGAATATATTCAATAAATGTTACCATTGCTCACCTTGAACGTCTTCCTATTATGGAACAAATAGCATATCGGCACACGCATGACAGCTCGATATGCCACCAGTGGATAGGCAACAAGTGTGGAGGTGCATGTGGAAACGGTGGAAAATCAACAGGATGCGTCGCTAATAACCTTCGTCTATGGATGGGGCCGTCTCTGCCGTCTCTATCACGACTATCTCGATATACACGGTCTCACGTATGCGGTCGCGGACCTCGTCTATGTACGTCCCACATACCAGCGTGTGATGGGCATTCCTTCAGCGCGTCTGACCCTACGATTCCGCGAACACGATATTGTATTGCGTGGCATTTCAGATGTACAGGCGGCCCAAAAGGCCGTTATCCACTTAAATACACTCTGTGGCGAGAGCGTCGCACCCATCTGGAAAGCAGGGAAATCACCCTGGTCTGATCCTCTTCAGCAGATATCTGGCACACTGCCACCCATGCCACAGGAATATAGCCCAATCACCGCCTACGAGAGCAATCTCAAGGATATGGCTCAGGCTCCCACAACGCCCATCGCCGTTTCACACAGAGGACTCACCCATCGCGTAGGCGATACGCTAAAACAACCACGCCCACAACTCGCCCACACCTTGTGTTCTTACGGCTTTGATGTGGCACAACTGGCACAACAACTCAAGAGCGAACCGCTGCCTGAGCAGCCCATTCCGATCCGTCTACTGCCCAACGAACATGCCCACTATGTCACCGATGCTACACGTCGCACACCACAGGCAAACGTGAACACGAGCGTTACATCCATATCCCTGGCCGGAGATCAGGGCATGCTCATTCTCAGCAACAAACGGATCATTTACATTGGACGCACAGGACAAATGCTCCTAGACTATGCACAGCTTACGCAAATTTTTCGCTTGCCTGATGCCATCTCATTTGCAGCTTCACATTGGACGCAGCGCGAAACGTTTGATATGCCACGCCCATTGGAATGCGCAATGTATCTGGAAACCATCTTACGACATTTTCAGCACACCACTTTTGTGCAACACGACGAGTACGCGACCGAAAGAATGGCACGCCTCTGGACCAGTGGAGAACTGCCGCGCCATTCTACCCGCCTAGCAATTGACCATATCGATACACAACCGCTATCTCACATGCTGTCAGAACACCATCCAAAGCAGCACATCACACAGCATCATTTAAACATCCATGAGCGATGAGAGGGTACATTCGCTCAACGCTTCAGCACACCACAAATCAGCCATCAATCAGAGGGGAAGGATAGGAGAAGACGATGATTGACACATTTATGGCGCTATGGAACCACAAACAATACCATAGTGGGTTAAAAGTTTTTTTTACTTTTTTACTTATTTGCATCAGTATATCCCTACTTTTCATCACAGCAGGTAGAAGCAACCTCCTTTTTTTCAATAGACCGAACAACAACGGTGGCTATCTACTCACGGCAACCGAACAGACCATTTATATTCATACCACTGCAACCCCCACAATCACCATTACAGCCCAAAGCTGTCCCAACACGCCCACCAGCCCACCACAACAGACACCAACGCGCCATCCCACCACAGTCATACAAACAGGTGGCGGTCAGAATAAACCGACAACCGTTCCTACCCGCCCATATCATCCGCGTCCCACACAAACACCCACCAAAAAACCGGTACACACGCCAACGCCAACACCTACCAATACACCTGTGCCTTATCCTACACCAACCATGACTCCAACAACGGTGCCAACCAGCACGCCTGTCTCAATCCCAACAGCGACGCCCACACCGCCCGCGACTCCTACGCCCGTTACAACGCCTACCAACACCCCCACACCTATCACGACACCTACCGCTATCCCTACGCCGCCTGCGACTCCTCCGCCCGTTGTAACACCTACCAATACCTCCACACCTGTCGCAACGCCAACGGGGGCAACTGCAACGCCAGGAACCAATACCCCTACCAGTAGCCCTAGTATCACACCAACAGGCACGCTCATTACAGGCATACAAGCAGGAACCGCAATTACCGGAAATAACAATACTCCAGAGGCATCCGCTTCGCCGACAGGAGGAGGATGGGTTTCTAACTGCATCAATGATACCGCCCTTTTCCCATTCACCCCTTCTATCACCACACTTGTCATCAATAATATAGAGCTGATTCTCGGCGGCGCACTTTTCGGCACAATTGCCTTCTATGGCTATTTCTATCACAAGCAACGCCAGCGGCAACGCAAAGAACTATGATAGTGGTTTGCTAAAAGTCCCCAGAGCAACAACTGGTCCCGCCGGAGCATGCAGACTCGCAGTGGGACCAGGTTCTAAACTCACAGCGGCTGCATCATACTGACTAAGATCACCAGTGAAATTGAGCGTTGCGACACCATTTTGTTCACTCAACACGCCAATGCTACTCGGCTGTTTACCTTTGAGAAGCCACCCTTGATAGAGATGCGTCCCCTGCAATTGCGCTAGTCCATGCAGGACCAGCACAGTCATGTGCTGTTGGGGCAGATAAGTAAGCTGACCAGAAACACCAGCAGAAGACGTAGTGCCTTCAATAGCATAGGTCACTGGAGCATTGGCCGACAGATGAGCAAGTTGCTGTTGCAGCGTAATATTCCAGCCAACAAGACCACCAAGCAGCACAAACAGCAGAGCAGCTGCCGCGATCAACTGTCCTGCCCCCATATTCCATAGCGGGCGACGATGCGGCAATGGCGATGGCATACGCCTGATCTGTGTATGCTGGCTGGGATCGCCCGCTATCTCCGCAAGGACGCGCTGCTTCACCAGTGGAGATGGCTCAACCTGTGGCACGGCTAGCGGCAACAGGCTGACGATCTCGCGCAATTCACGCACCATGCGGGTACAATCCGCACATCCCGCAAGATGTTTATCGGCTTGTTCCTTTTCTTCTGGTGTCAGCGCATCCAGCACATAGGTTCCAGAAAGTTCTTCAAATTCTGCACAGGTCATTGCATGCTCCATTCAGTCTTCTTGACCTGTACTACGTCAAAATGGCACAGTTAGATTACAGCAAACCTCTTCGGTTTTAGAACATCCAAAGATATATGCCCAACAATACTAGCCGGTTGTAATCGTGCCATCGGGATTGACACGGATAGAAACGCCGCCAAGCGGTCCATTATTTGGCCCTGATACTGGCTGCCCGTTATTGGCGGGATTAAATACCGCCCCGTGTGCAGGACAATTGAGCGTCTGAGAACCGCTATTATAATACACCTGAACGCCCTGATGGGTACAGGCTTTATCATAAGCCACAAAATTGCCATTCGGTAGATGGACAAGCACTGAACGTCTGCCATTGGCAGGATTAGTAAAATCTTGCGCCGAGTTCGTTGCCATACTGGTTTGACCAATCA
>DAICZM010000188.1 GCA_027311145.1 Ktedonobacterales bacterium | reverse complement strand
GTATCACACCGACGCCTACGCCTATTCCTGGTGTCACTCCCACCCCAACCCCCACGCCTATTCCCGGTGTCACTCCCACCCCGACGCCAGCAGGTGGAAGCGCACCCATTGGCCCGGCTCCAACGGCAAGCCCAACAGTTGGCCCCACCAAGCCGACGCCCACACCCGCAGGCGGGAGCAGCATACCAATCACGAGTAGCACGCCGACATCGGCAAATAGCTCTCCTAGCTCTAGCCCCACAACAAATGCCAGCACAGGCGGTCCCAATATGCTAATCGTTGGCGTTGGCTCTGGTACGGTCTTGCTGCTAATGATTGCTCTCGGCGTCGCATTCTTCTACTTTCGACAAAAAGGCTTCGGAGAGGCACCCATGCCGGCCTTAGCCAGTATGCCCGTTCAGCAAACGGCATGGGGTAGCCCATCTTTCAGTGCAAACAATAGCATGAATGGCTTCGCGGGGGCTAGTCCACCCATGTCAGCAGGCTATAATGGGAATGGCTATGGCGCGCTCCCAGCAGAACAAATGGCTGATAGAGCAGTCCCGCCTGGTGGCATACCTTTCAACGCGCAATACACAGAGGTGATGCCACCCCATGCACAGGGAACGGCCACGAGCAGTACACCAACACCCGAAGTGATTACCGACCCCTATATAGAGGCCATCATGCGTCAAGCACAGATGGGCCTGTTTATGCTACAAGGGAAAGAGAGCGAGGAGTCGGCCCAAGAGGCATAAAAGCAAAGCAAAGCAAAGCAACAAGCATGGTGGGAGCGATGCTATTCGTACCCACCATGCTTGTATTTATCTGGAACGTCGCAGAGCAACAATCGGGTCGAGGCGCGAGGCACGCACAGCAGGATAGAGGCCAAACACGACACCCACCACCGCCGCAACCACGAACGGCAACAAGAGTGTCGTTGGCGTAATGATCAGTGGAACCGATGGCCCCGAACTACTGGCAAGAGCTGCCACGATGAGACGAATGGTAACCCAACCCAATAAGATGCCGACCAGCAGGCCAAGTAGACCACCAGCCATGCAGAGAAAAAGCGATTCAATCAAAAACTGGTTGCGAATATCGCCGCGCCGCGCTCCCAGCGACATGCGAATACCAATTTCGCGTGTGCGCTCAGTGACCGAGACCAGCATAATATTCATAATGCCAATCCCACCAACGGTCAACGAGATAGCCGCGATCCCTGTCAAAAGCCAAGTGATGGCTTGCGTTGCCTGACTGGCTTGTTGCAAAAGCTGAGCCGAAGTTTGCGTCTGGAAGTCGTCTGGATTGCCTTTTGCAATGTGATGCGTTCGCTCAAGTGTGTTCGTCACCTCTTGTACGGCCAAGTCGATATTGGCCGGATCATCAGCCTGCACCTCAATCTCGTTGAGATAGGTCTGATTCGTCATACGCACAAGGGCAGTTTGGTAGGGCACATAGATAATATCATCCAGGCGAAAACCACCTTTGGGCGCCAGCACACCAACAACGCGGAATAACTGGTTACTAATACGTATCTGTTGTCCCACGGGATTAACACCCGATGCACTAAAAAGGTTTGTCGCAACGGTATCACCAATAACCGCGACGGGTTGCGCTCCCACCGCTTGCGCGTTAGAGAACCAGAGTCCCTGGGCTAAGTCCCAACTGCCGATGGTCTGTAAATCGGCACTGACGCCCTGAGCGCGTGTATTCCAGTTCTGATTACCATAGACGGCTTGCACATTATTGATCGAAACAAGGGGGCTGATCGCCGCCACGTGTGGCAACTGTTGCAAGGCTTGCAGATCGTTGAGGGTCAATGTCTGCACTTGTGTCTTGGGTATATTCGTGCGCGCTGCACCAGGGAGATTTGCCGTGCCAGATTGAATATAGACCAGATCAGCACCCTGACTGGTGATCTGCCCAGTGACAAACACTCCCACGCCCTGTGTGAGAGTCAGCGCACCAATCACAGCAGCAACGCCCACAACAACACCCAGCATGGTGAGCAGGGAGCGCGTGCGATTGGCCCAGACGGCTTCCAGAGCACTACTAATGCTCGCTCCAAAGGGGCTACCGCCGCTATGTTTCTGCGTCCGTAGCTCTCGAAGCAAATGTGCCAGTGCCGTCGCCTGAGTGGATGATGGCGATGGCGATGGCGATGCGGCATTCCTAACAGGCATGTTTTCAGCCCGCGATTGCGTTGAACTGCTCACAGCTCTTCTGCCTTTCTTGAACGAATACTGTCCATCATCTACTCATCTGTGCGAATTGCCACAATTGGATCAAGTTGTGCTGCACGAATTGCCGGATAAAGGCCAAAGACCAAAGCAATCGCGGTCGCAACGGCGAACGGCACAATGATGGTTGTTGCGGTCACAACGAACGGCAGACTCGCAAGCCGTGTGACCAATAAGCCGATCAGCAAGCCTAGAGCCAGGCCGATCACGCCACCAATCAGACACAAAACTAACGCTTCTATTAAGAACTGATTGCGAATATCACGTCGCCTTGCTCCCACTGACATCCGAATACCAATTTCCCAGGTACGTTCCGTCACGGAGACGAGCATAATATTCATAATGCCAATGCCACCAACCGTTAGCGAGATCGCCGCAATGCCGATAAGCAGGAAAGCCAGCACTTGCGTCGTTTGACCCACGCGCTGCAACACTTGCGTAAAGGTAAAAACGGTAAAGTCGTTGGCCTCTCCATTCACCAGACGATGGTTCTGGCGCAAGAGCGTGGTTGCCGCTTGTGCCACCGTTGTCACATTACTGGCATCATCGATGGCAACCATGATCTGGTCAACATTGGTGGTATTGCGTAGACGCACCTGCGCGGCTTTGACCGGTACAAAGATGACATCATCGTTGCTGAAGCCGCCACCCTGAGGAGCTAACACCCCTATCACGGTAAAGGTCTGGCTAGCAATACGAATCTTCTGCCCCAGCGGATTCGTGCCTGAGGCATCAAAAAGACTGTGATAGACGGTATCGCCCAACACAGCCACAGGCGTACCCAACGCCTCATCGTTCGTACTATACCAGCCTCCCTGTGCCAACTGCCAATTCTGGATAGTCTGAATGGAGTTACTCGCTCCCTCGACCTGCGTAGTCCAGTTCTGATTGCCAAAGACAACCAGCGCGCTCGTAGCAATAATCGGGCTGGCCGCAATAATATGCGGCAAGCCCGCCAATGCCTCGGCATCTTGCGGTGTGAGCGTGCTGGATGAGCCAATCCCTTGCGATGCACCGCTCGTCTGCGAGACACCAGGCGAGATGATAATCGATGTGCCCAGGCTAGCAATCTGGTTACTCACATAGGTGCTGGTCCCTTGTGTCAAGGTGAGGGCTGCAATCACTGCCGCCACACCAATAAAAATACCCAGAATGGTCAAAAATGAACGGGTGCTGTTAGCACGTAACGCCTCAAGCGCACTCGTAAAATTTGCTCCCAGCATACCCCCCGTACTCTGCCGATAACGCTTGCCACGAATCTCTTGCATAAGATTCGCCAGAGGGGATGATGTGCCCGCTGCCGCTGCCGTGCGCGGGGTAGCAGGTGACGAGGCTTCTTGAGGACGCAATGCGACACGCCGCACAGGAGGTTGAGTCGAACTACTCACCGTACTTCCTCCCCACGTGGCGCATTACGTTCCGCTGCCGCTGGCTGACCAACCAACTCCGCCCATTCGTCCTGGGCGATACGCCGATTGAGAACCTGCTCATCGCGCACCAGCCGCCCATCGAGAAAGGCCACCTGACGACGTGCATAGTCAGCAATCTTCAAGTCGTGCGTAACAAGTACAATCGTCAGACCCTGGTCATTCAATGCCTGGAGAACCGCCATAATTTCGACACTGGTGCGGCTGTCCAGGTTGCCCGTTGGCTCATCCGCCAGCAACAGTGAAGGGCCATTGACCAGCGCACGTGCAATCGCCACACGCTGCTGCTGACCGCCAGAGAGTTCTGACGGCTTGTGATGTAAACGTCCACCCAGACCAACTAGCGTGAGCATCTTGGCAGCACACCGCTAGCGTTCCGCACTGGGCACGCCCGAATAGATCATCGGCAAGGCGACGTTTTTCAGAGCGGTCGCACGGCTAAGCAGGTTGAAACCTTGAAAGACAAAACCGATGAGCTGATTGCGAATACTGGCAAGTTCATCATTGGACAGCTTGCTCACACGTTTGCCGGCCAGCCAATATTCGCCACTGGTGGGGCTATCCAAGCACCCAATCAGGTTCATAAAGGTCGATTTGCCCGAACCGGAAGGCCCGAGGACCGCCACAAACTCGCCTGGATACACCTCTAACGAGACTCCACGCAAAGCGGGCACGCGAGTTTTATTGCCGATGAGGTAGGTTTTTGTTAGGTCATGCACTACGATCACGGAGTTCTCACGAGCGCTCTCTTCCTGACCTTGCGCCTGCACCGCTTGCTGTGGTTGTGTCAACTGCTGACTCACCTGCACAACACCTGGGCGCGCCATATTCGTTTTCGCAACGGCCCATGTCGGCTGCGTCAGTTGGTCGGCAATCGATAACGATGCCTCCTGAGATGCATTGCTGTCAGATGGCGTGGGCTGTCTACCGTTTTGTAGTGAATTCGGATCATTCGCCATATTACGATCTCTCAATCTCGAAGGTCCCGTGCTGTCTTGTTGCACAGCACGGGTTCCTTGTGTGCAATAGCTTATACAGTAGCGTGAGTGGACTGACCGACCAAACCACTACTGCCGCTAGCACCACCTGAGAACAGTCCTCTTGTAGCTGTACTGGTTCCTACGATGATGGCTTCATTGGGCGATAAGCCCGCCAACACTTCATATACCGTTCCATCGGTTAAACCTACTACAATGGGCTTCACTACAATCTGTGTGCCATTGCGTTCAAGCACGAACGCAGGCGTGGGACTATCCGCGACAACGGCTGGATTCTGATTTTCTAATTGTATCATCATCTGACGCGCCTGTGCGGTTGCCGAAGCTGCCTCCTGGCTACTCAGCAGTTGCGGCACATTCGTCGTGGTGTTGCCTGTAATCGCCACACGTGCAAAGTTCAGCGCATTCACAGGGATCAACAAGACATTATTGCGATTCAGCACCGTGACCGTCACGTTTGCCGTCATGCCCGGCAACAACGTTGTACCGTTCAAGTTGCTACTGCTCATATCAACATCGATATACAGTGGGTAGGTCACAACACTAGAAACCGTCTGCCCATTGGGCGAGATAGCACTGACCGTTCCCTTGAAAAGGCGATTGCCATAGGCGTTAACCGTGAAGGTTGCCGCCTGCCCAACCTTGAGATTGGCCGTGTCGGCTTCGTTGACATTCGCTACCACCTGCAAGGCGGAAGTATCAACAATCTGAATAAATGTGCCACTCCCTGCCGCCGTACTCGAACTGCCTGTCGCCGGCGAGCCAGGCGTACCACCAACCGTCCCATTAATAATAGTCACAATGCCTGAATGGGGTGCAAGCAGCGTGTTGTTCGCCAGATTGTCCTGAGCCGTCTGCAATTGGCTCAATGCGCTGGCTAACTGACCCTGCTGGGTGGTGATCTGCCCTTGTGATTGGGTGATCGTCGCGTTCGCCTGGGCCTGGGCCTGGGCTAACGCCTGCTGATCGGCAGCAATTTTCGATTGGGCAGAAGAGGCATTCGCATTCGCGGTGATCGTCGCTTGCTGCAAGGCTTTCTGGTCAGAGGCGATTTTGGCCTGCGCCGCCGCGATATTGGCGTTCGCAGTTGCTTGCGCCTGGGCCAATGACTGCTGGTCGGAATTGACTTTGCCTTGCGCGGAAGCATTCGCTGAGTTTGTCTGCGCTACCACCTGATTGTAGCTCGCTTGCGCCGCTTGACAAGAAGAGGTTGACGGTGTTGCGGGCGGCGTCGCGTTACAGGCGGAGTTTACGGATTGCTGCGCAACCTGAAGCTGAGCTTGCGACTGCGCCTGCGTATTTTGCAAGGCGGTCTGGTCATTATTGAGCGTGGTCTGCGCGCTGTTAATGCTGGCCTGCGAAGTATTCTGCGTATTAGTGAGGCTTGTCTGATCGTTACTGAGAGCGGTTTGGGAGGAGGCAATACTAGCCTGACCCTCATTTTGCGTATTGGTTAAATTGGTCTGGTCATTATTGAGTGCGGTTTGAGCTGAGGCAACGCTAGCCTGCATTTGGGCTTGTGTCTTAGTGAGTGAATTCTGCACGCTACCGAGGTTATTCTGGGCTGCCAGTAACGCTGCTTGCGCCTGATTGACGGCGTCTTGCAAGGCTGTTTTATCCAGCTGTGCCAATACCTGGCCTTTTTGCACAGTTTGCCCAACTTTTACATTAATTGCATCAATTTTTCCACCACTGCCCGTAAAAGAGAGATTATAGATACCACTCTGGATGGGGCCAGTCGCGCTTATCGAGAGAGAGACATTACCATTGGTCGCGCTCTGGAAATCATAACGCACGGGACGACGGCGGTTAAGTAGAAAGAGTGTGCCGCCACCAACGAGAAGAATAAGTAGAAAAATAGTGAATCCAATAATAATGCCGCGCCTTCTCCACCAGGGGGTGCGGCTTAAACTACCACCTACATCGGCATCATCGCTCAAGCCGGGTAGAGTGAGCAATGGGTTAGTAGGTCCTTGTGACTGAGTCATACAACATAATTCTCCTCTCGCAAGATATTTTCTTTAATATAGAGAAACATATGGTTATTCACGCTACAGCATCTCCCACCAAGCATGCCTTCAGTATAATCCTATCCGCCTGGAAACGCTATAGCAAATTGTAAAAAGTTTGTAAGCTTAATCTCAAGAGTTCTCTTACCCCAAGAGTCCCCTACATGTAGAACGCGATATATTGTTATCGGTCACAGTGATCATGACCAACGGGGGGAATGAACGTTGACAAAGCACTACTGCTCTGTCAAACGTCATGGAGAGGATGAGCATGACACCCACAAGGGGTGTCACTACATGATATCAGATGATATGACGTGCATAAAATGTAGTGACACCCCTTGTGGGTGTTATGTCTGTGTGTCACATGCTGTGTGTCACATGCTGTGTGTCACATGCTGTGTGTCACATGCTGTGTCTCAATCGGTCCCTGCTTCCCAGCAAAAGGGGAGCATAGCTATTTAGATAGCTGTTGCAAAAACCTTGTGATACGTATATATACGACGCAGTAACTGAAAGCCAACTGCTTCGTAGACGAAACGCGAGGAGGTAAACTCGGTGCTGTTCTTCTCTTGGCCCGGATGAGTACCTATCACCAGTGCTGCCTGCATGCCTCGCTCACGTAAGTGCTGTAACCCGCCAAGCGTGAGCGCGGTTGCCAACCCCTGACGGCGAAACTGCGGACGTGTGCCCACCGGTTCAAACAGACCCACGCGGTTCACGGGGTCTTCCCAGCAAATACAGCCTGCTGCTGGCGTGCCATCAGGGGCCATGACCATGAGGTCGAGTTGTGAGTCGTAGTGTGGCATTTTCATCACCGCCAGTTGTCGCAAGGTCCCTTCCTTGTAGGTCTTGCTCCCTTTTGGGAAAAAAGCGTCACGCTGCAGCGCGGCCCGCATCTCCGCCTCCGCCTCGCCAGCTACCGGGCGAATCGTGAATCCTTCTGGCAAAACTGGCATGGGTAGCGGATCGGCCAGAAAGCGGTGGTAACAATGAAAGTACATTTCCCGGCGTTCATAGCCCTCGTGTTCAAGAAAGCTCACCGTCTCAGGGTCGTCATCAGCGGCTTCTTCCCATACTTCATACTGGTTCTCGCCTTGTTGTCGAGTACGCTCCTTTAAGCGTTGCAACCCCCACTGGCGAACCATGAGATAGTGTTCACGCGTGCGAAAATCGGGGTGCAGCAGGCATACGATCTCATTGCCATTGATAAAGCCCAGAGCAAGTATCTTGCCATTTTCTTGAGACCAGAAATGCCAGTTTTGCTGGTCATCGAGCGAACCATCGCGGCACCACCATTGCAGATCGCCAATATGCAGATAATTGCCCAGAGGATCGAGTGTGCGACAGATCGTCACAAAGTTCAGGGCTTCTACAAGGGCTTTTCCGCCATTGCGAGCGAGTTGCTGTTCTGTGTTCATAAATGCATGCTCCTTGCTTGGTGTTTGGTTCGTGGGCCTTACTCGCTTCAAGCTGATCTTCAGGGTGTTGCATGAATTCTTGACCGACTCACTTGGTTGATGCGTATGGGGTGCGATGAATCACCCCCACACTAGCATGTGATATGCCCGCATTATTGTTTGGAAAGGCATAATCGGTCCCTACGCCATGGTATTCGATGATGGGATGAATGTGTGGATTTCGATCGGTGGTCCCAATGTTATTTATTGCCGCTGGATGAAACAGGGGTTTCTGCAGACTCTGTTTGTGCCTGCTTCTTCTGGGTGCGATTTGCCAGACGCCAGCACATTGTTCTACTACGGAAACATTTCTCTTGCTCTTCCGCAGTCACTGGGGGAGTATTTTTCAGGCAAAACACTTGATACATTGGCTCGCCTGCGTTAATATCGTTGCAGGGAAACCAGCGTTCACGGTAAAATGGGCAGGCATTTTTATGCTTACGCCAGTTTGAATTTTCTAATGGATGGGTATCTAGGTCGCCCGTCAAGCAAGTATCCTTCCTAAGACCATATTTCAGATCATGCCACTGCTACTCTGATAAATGTCACGTTGAACGTAGTATACCATATCGTCTGTATAACAATA
>DAICZM010000187.1 GCA_027311145.1 Ktedonobacterales bacterium | reverse complement strand
ACTCCGCGACCCGGTCGTGCTTGTCGCCTTTGGGGGATGGAATGACGCAGCCGATGCAGCAACTACAGCGATTAAATTCCTGATCGACCGCTGGAAGCTCACAAAATTTGCTGAGATTGATGCTGAAGAGTTCTTTGATTTTACAGAAAGCAGACCCACCGTAAAATTCATTGACGACTTTCATCGCATGATCGTCTGGCCTTCAAACCAGATTTTCGCACAGACAGAACCAGAACAGACCCGCGATATCATACTCTTCCTAGGTGTAGAACCACAACTCAAGTGGAAAACATTTAGTGAGGCATTTCTCACATTTTGCCAGCAATTCAATGTCTCAGAAGTGGTGTTTCTTGGCGCACTCCTGGCCGATGTGCCACACTCCGCTGTTGTGCCACTCACTGGCACAGCAACCACACTGACGATGGTCGAACGCTTGCACGAGATGAACGTTCGCCAATCACGCTATGAAGGCCCAACTGGCATGATTGGCGTACTACAAGATGTCTGCCGCCGCTCCGAAATCCCTGCCGCCAGCATCTGGGCCGCTGCCCCTCATTATCTGGCTGCAACACCAAATATCAAGGTCACATCTGCACTCCTGACCGCTATTAACACGTTCCTATCCTTCGGTCTGGATTTACAGGAAATTCAAACTGACGCCTTGCGCTTTGAAGAGCAGATCTCCTTACTTGTGGCCCGTGACCCCGAAGCCAGTGCCTATGTGCGCCGTCTGGAAGAACAGGCCAACGAACCTGATGACGACATCGACGTGGATGATACAGACGAAAATATCACCAACCCCGATGTCGTTCCTGGCACTGGCCCTCTCCCCAGTGCTGATACCCTGATTCGTGGCGTTGAGGAGCTTTTGCGCAAACAACGCGAAAATGGCTCACCTAGAAATTTTGATGACGACGAAGAGGATGATGCATGAGTACAACACTTCATTCATTGGAAGAAGTCTTTCAGCCGCGCTCAGTTGCCATACTGGGCGCATCGCGTGCGCCTCAGAAATGGGGCAACGTGGCTGCCAAACAATTGATGGCGGGCGGTTTTCCTGGCCCTATCTATTTGATTAATCCAACAGTACCAGAAATTCTCGGCCAGACAACTTATCCATCTTTGCGCCAGGTTTCTGCTCCCGTCGATCTGGCAATTATCGCCACCGCTTTTGCCCATGTGAAGCAATCCGTTGAGGATTGCATTGCACACGGCGTCAAAGGCATCGTCATTATCACCGCTGGCTTCAGCGAAACGGGACCTGAAGGCCGTCTGCTCGAACAACAACTTGTCGCCCGCTGTCACGAACATGGCATTCGCATCATTGGTACAAACTGTATGGGCCTCTATATCCGCACATCCCGCTTAAATACGCTCGGCATGGTTTTCCCACTGCCAGAGGGACCAATTGGTCTGGTCTCGCAAAGCGGCAACCTCGGCATGTATTTCTACGCGCAGGCCCACCTAGATGGCCTCGGCTTCACCACCTTTATCAGTATGGGCAATGCCATCGATGTTGCGTTCCCAGAATGTATGCACTATCTCGCCAATGACACTGAGACAAAAGTTATCGCGGGCTACGTGGAGGCTATTCAGGAAGAGACGCTACGCGCAACTACGCACGAACTTGCTGTTCAGGGTCGCTACAAACCGGTCGTCATTCTGCTCAGTGGGGCAACCGCGGTCGGCGTGCGTGCAGCTCTAGCCCACACTGGCTCACAGGCGGAAATTCGTCCCGACCATGATACACGCTTGCGTGGGAGCGGCGTCGTGCGCGTCTTGCGCTCTGACGAACTCTTCCCTGTCGCACAAGCGCTGGCAATGCAACCGCCTACGCCCAACGGAGGACAGCGCATCGCGATTGTGGGCGATGGGGGCGGTAGCGTTGTTGCCTCTGGTGATGCTGTCATTCGCGCTGGCTTAGAAGTTCCCGTGCTACGCTCCGAGACACAACAAGCTTTGCGCGCCTTGATGCCTGCACGCGCAACAGCAACCAACCCAGTCGATGTCGCGGGAGCAGCAGACGAAGACCCGCTCTCCTTCGCTCATTTGACAGAAGTCTGTCTCAAAGACCCCGATGTCGATGGTGTCATCATCACCGGTTTATTTGGCGGCTATCGCATGCTGCTCTCCGAGGATTTTGGCCCACGCGAAGAGGCCGCAGCCCACGCTCTCGGTCAGCTTGTACGCCAGTACAAGAAACCCGTACTCGTGCAGACAGTCTATGCCCGTCATGATATTCCTGCCCTGCACATCTTGCGCGAAGAGGGGGTTCCCTACTATGAATCAGTCGAGATCACCTGTCGCGCCATGGCGGCCTTAGCGGAAATCGGGCAATTTTTGGCTAGCGAAAGTAATTAAAAAGGAGGGCATCGAACATGGCGAGAGCGCGCCTCCGTGACCTCGGCATCTCGCTCGGCTTCCTCACGCCAGGGCCATACAACGCGATTACTGATGTGCCTGGCGTGACCGTCGGGCATAGCACAATCATTTGCGATGAGCCGCGCATTGCTCGCACAGGTGTAACCGTCGTGCTACCACGCGGCGAAGCCACCTGGCAAGATTCATTGTTCGCCGGCTATTTCTCGTTCAACGGCTGCGGCGAGATGACTGGTCTACCCTGGCTCGAAGAGTCGGGCTTGCTACAATCACCCATCGGTATCACCAACACCAATGCGGTCGGCGTCGTGCGCGATGCCCTGGTCGCAACCGAGGCCGAGGACTGGAACAGTAACGGTGCGCTTCCGGTCGCGGCAGAGACTTGGGATGGGCATCTTAACGATATCAACGCCTTCCATGTCACCAGAGCACATGTCACCGAGGCTCTCCACAATGCACATAGCGGTCCTGTTCCTGAAGGCAATGTTGGCGGTGGCACAGGCATGATCTGCCACAAATTCAAGGGCGGGATTGGCACATCATCACGTATCGCAGCATGTCCCAGTGGTCGCTATACCGTCGGTGCGCTCGTGCAAACCAACTATGGGGACCGCCAACTTTTGCGCATCGACGGCGTTCCCGTTGGACAGGAACTCGGCCCAGAGCGTGTACCAATCCCCTATGAAGATCATCTCACGTCCAGTAGTTCGATCATTGTCATCATCGCCACTGATGCGCCGCTTTTGCCCGTCCAATGTAAACGGCTGGCCCGACGTGCTACCAGTGGTCTAGCGCGCGTTGGTGGCATTGGCTACAACGGCAGTGGCGATATCTTTCTAGCTTTCGCGACAGGCAATCATCTATACACCAGACAACAGACGCCCTTCGCGCTCACAATGCTTCCACACGAGCAAATGGACCCGTTGTTCGTCGCCGTTGTCGAAGCCGTTGAGGAGGCTATTCTCAATGCCCTCACTGCCGCTGAAACGATGACAGGATATCAAGGCCATATCGTTCACGCCTTGCCGCTGGACGATGTACAGCAGCTTATGCGCAAATATCAGCGTCTCTAGCCCTAGTCTACCAGATATGTTGCAAACGTTGCGTGATCTCGTAGGCTTCGCGCACAATGCGTTCGACCAGTTCCTGGGCCGTTGGCACGTCATTGATTAGCCCCACGACCTGTCCGGCCCAGACAAAGCCCTCATCCATCTTGCCTTCCAGGGCCGCCTGCGTGTTTACCGTTCCCATGATAAAAGGCAGAAGGCGACGCAGACGCTCATCAGGAGCAAGATTCTGCTGCTCCATTTCTGCCTCAAGTTGCAAAATATGCTCGGCAACGCTATTCTTCAAGACACGCGCTGGCCGTCCAATTGCACGCTCAATCACAAGCGTATCGGTTTCCTTCGCCTCGACTAACGCCTGTTGATAATGTGGGTGCGCATTGCTCTCGCGCACGGCAACAAAGCGCGTTCCCAGTTCAATACCATCCGCTCCCAGAGCCAGAGCCGCCATCAAGCCACGTCCATCAGCAAGGCCGCCGCTTGCCAATACGGGAATAGAGACCGACTCGACGATGCGCGGAACCAGGACCATCGTGCCGATATCGTCGCGCCCCAGATGTCCGCCACCCTCAAAACCGACCGCGATCACCGCGTCAGCTCCCAATGCTTCTGCCTTGCGTGCTGCTCGCACACCCGCAACCAGTACCATCGTTCGTACTGCCACCCCGCTCCGCTGAATATGACGCAATAGTGGCTCAGGGTTACCGCCTGTGATACTGATCACAGGCGTTTGCTCCGCCAGGGCTACGTCGAGAAACGCTTCCGAAGCATTGCGCCCAATGGGAAAATTCACGCCAAAAGGTTTGTCCGTCAAGCGTTTGAGTTTCTGAATATCTGCCTGGAGTTCCCCCGCTGTGGTGAAACAGGCACAACCTATCTGTCCCAGACCTCCTGCCAGTGAGACTGCCGCTGCCAGTTCAGCAAATGAGAGATGAGCCAGACCTCCTTGCACTATTGGATAACGAATACCGATAAGGTCGCTAAAGCGCGTCTGAAGATGTTCTGGAAGATGTGACATCAGGGCAATACTCGCTTTCTCTAGCTAAAATTTGATCTGTCTGGAGATGTTGTATCACATTCCAAACAGATCAACCACTACAGACCTATCGTCCCACGTGCGTTCCTAGCGCAATGCCTGCCAGAAGAAAAGCGCGAGTACAGCGGCAACACCGATGCTGCTCATCAAGAAAACACTGACAACACGACGCATATACTGCTCGGTTGACCCATCCATCGCTCCTACATGCGCATAGAACTGCTCTTCCGAAACCCTCTCCGGCTCACGTCTCCACGCCGACAAGACCTTCTTCGCAAATGCGCCATGTGCATACAGGTAGACGTTCGTCAAAACACCACAAACGATCAGCATAAAGACAACCATTAGCGCACCTATTGCTGCCATTGCTTTCCCATTCCTTTGTACTATCGGGAAGTGACTCAACTACGCTCCGTGAGCTACCTCACTCTATAAGAGTAATACGTATCACACCGATCATTCTCCAACAGATTGCGCTCATCACACCAACGGTCTCACAAATGAGAATACACCATCACGCAAACAGCGTGTTCATCTGGTTTTTCCTGCTCATACCCATGCAGTTTTCTCAACCATTCGTTTCAGCAGCGTTTGCCAAAGCGATGAAACCACCACGCCGCACGAGAGCAACAGATAACGTATGCCACAACCATGCACTTGCGCTAGAGCAAATAGCATCCGCGGCAAGGCCTGCCGCTCGCTAAACAACAAATACCGCTCTTCCCACTCCGGTTGAAATTTAGCCTTAAAAGCATAAAGCGAACGGTATTGACCAAGTAACGCTCCCTGCTCATGCAGGTACGCTGCACCACGTTCAATAATCGATGGCGAGGCACTCTGCGTCTGCGTAGATGATGTAAGCAAACCAGCCAGGGGAGCCAGACCGAGTGACATCCGCTGATAGCCTCGCGCTTTTGCCCAAGCAATCGACTCCGCAATCACGTATTCCATCGTGCCAGGAACTGTCTCATTGGCACGGCGCATCACATCTAATGCCCATCCATTGCCTGCGTAGAGAGGCGTCCACGTCAAAAATGCCTGCACCTCTCCCTGCGCTCCAAAGGCCACAACCGTCAGCAAATCAGGCGACCAGCTCTCAGGAAAACTTCCCATGCTAAAACGGTACTGCCCCTGTATCTTCTGCTCCTGCATCCAGCGTGCCGAAAGTTGTTGCAGTTGCGCAAATACATCCACAGGGAGCGCGTTTTGATGCCAGCAGGCCATTGTGACCTCACCGCGTTTCGCACGCGCTATTGCATGACGCACGCCTGCACCAACTTTTCCCTGAAGCGTAAAACGTTCCACATCAACCACCGCTTCTTCACCAATCTTATACGCATACAAACCCTGGCACTGCCCAAGTGCGCGCAATTGCGCACTGGCCTGATAAAACACTACACTCCAGTCCTGCTGCTGGCAAAAAGCGAGAAAGGCGCGCAGCACACATTCACGCTCTTCAGCAGGACCAATAGGGTCACTCAACACCGTCGCCACGCTGTGAGAGACACGATAGGCGATCAGTGAACGTTCCGTCTCAGACCAGAAGTAGCGTTTATCACCACTGAGCGTGAAGTGTGCTAACGCAAGTCGCCCATAGCGGCGTATCACTGCGCTCGCCCGCAAACGCTCCTGTTGTTGTGCCTGTAACCCCGTATTAACTGGATGCAATACAGAACTGACCCCATACCAGAGGATAAGAAAGCACACAATCCGCAAACCAATCAGCACATCATGACGCGAAAAGAGCGCGAACAACATTTCCCCATGTGCCAACACATGCACTGCAAGACCATAACCGGATAGGCAGATCACCCCTAGCAGTAGCGTGCCATAACCACGAATGAATGAATGTGTATCGCTACGCACGGAGAAAAAAGGCGCAAACACGAGCAACAGGATAAACATAGTGGATGTCACCGCTATCGAAAACCATTGCGCTTTCTCTATCAGCGTTTCCAGCAACAAGAAGGCAAACAACATTACCGAGAGTAGCCACGCCTGGCGCTTGCCACGCGCCAACGCTCGCGCCACAAATAACAGCAAGACACTCGTGACAATTAGGCCATCCTGACCCCATCCTGACAGCGTTAAATCAATTGGCGGCTCTCCAAACATAAATTGTTGCCACCGCTGCTCGATGATCGGAAACACAATATTCGAAATAGCCACCAAAACCAGCAATATCATAATGAGAAAACGTCCAAATTGGGCAGATAGTGGAACCGAGCGAACAGGTATATGCATAGACATCTATATATCCTTTTCTTGATTATTTCCAGTAACATGCTTTCACGCAATAAAATGGACGAGAAGCACCTTTTATAAGGTAGGAAAGTAAAAGAATTTCTTTCGCCCATCTCCTGGATACTATACCCGCGTAAAATGAGAGGCTCGTGAGTGAATATGCCAATAGTAAAATTTTAGAAACTCATCTCTCCCTCATTTTCTACCGTTATAATAAATAAATAGAACCTTTTTGATCGTGACAACGTGAGGAGGAAATACAGCATGCGTATCCTATTAGCGGAAGATAACCCTTCATTAGGGCCAAATTTGAAGAAAAGCCTGGAAAAATATCATTATGCCGTTGATTTACTCACCAATGGAGAAGATGCCCTGGCATCCAGCCTCAGCACGCCCTATGATCTGCTTATTCTGGATGTACTGCTACCAAGTCTTAACGGCTTCGAAATATGTCGCAAGTTACGTGACCATAAACGCACTGTTCCTATCCTGATATTGACAGCACTCGGCGAGGTTGATCAGCGCGTCACTGGCCTCAATCTTGGCGCAGACGACTATCTCGTCAAGCCATTCGCCTTTCGTGAACTAGAAGCACGTGTACGAGCCTTGCTACGACGCGAGGGCTCCAGCAAATCGTCACTGCTCTCTTTTCTCAATATTACGCTCGATACAGCAACACACGAGGCAAAACGCGGAGAGCGTCTTATCACACTTTCTAGCAAAGAATACGCTCTTTTCGAGCTACTCATGCGCCATCCTCGTCAAGTCTTAAGCCGCACCATGATTGCTGAACATGTCTGGGATTTTGACGCGGAACACTTTTCTAATGTGATCGATGTCTACATTCGCTATCTGCGCAACAAACTCTGTGCCGAGGGCGAACCAAACGTCATTCATACTGTGCGTGGCACAGGTTACCAACTCAAGGAACCCGAAGAATGAAGTTTTTCATCCGCCTGCGTCCACCTGGCATTCGCGTCCAATTGATGCTCTGGTACACACTGGTTTTCGCGCTCCTCCTTCTCTGCTCGGATGCATTGCTCTACACGCAATTGCAGACTTCACAGTTCACCAACTTGGATAAAGCATTGCGCCTCCAAGCAACCCAAATCGCGGCAGGGATTAGCAACGACGCTGGCACAGTGACCGTGCAAGATGTTACGGGCGATCTACCCGATGGCAATGCCACCGAGAATACCGCTACGGCAAACAACCAGCAAGGTTCACACGTCGATATCACATTTAGCACGCTCGTGCGCATCCTAGACACACATGGGCATATTGTGCGCGTTACACCACTGTTTCATATATTACTCGTACCATCTGCCAGTGTTATCTTATCACCACAGCAAAACGAATGGCTGGGAACCATTCAGACCCGCGATGGACAACAGGTCCGCTTGTATAGCATGAAAATGGCAGAGAACGGCGTTCCCTTTGCCATTGTTCAGGTAGGCGAAGCTCTCGCTCAGCTCAATAATTCCCTCCACAGCTTACTGCTCGAACTGCTCTTCATTTCCCCTTTTGCCTTACTCCTAGGCGCACTGGGCAGCTACTGGTTAGCCGCCAGGGCCTTCATCCCGATTGACCATCTGACACGCATAGCACGCCAGATCGAAGCTGGCGATTTACATCGCCGTGTGCCTGTTCCATCTGCGCATGATGAGGTCTATCGTTTGGCCCAAACGCTCAACGAGATGATCGAGCGGCTCGATCAATCATTTACACGTCAGCAGCGTTTTGTTGCCGATGCTTCTCATGAGCTACGCACGCCCGTCGCAGTTATTCGCAGCATCACAGACCTGGCTCTCCTGCAAGAACTCTCCCCGCCCGAATATGTTGCCTTGCTCAACAATATCAACGGCGAAGCAGAACGACTTGGACACCTCATCAGCGATCTACTCGCCCTGGCTCGTGCCGACGAGGGCAAAGCCGTTTTTGAGGAAGAACCGTTACGCCTGGATGAACTGGTCAGCACTGTCGCTGCAAATGCGGAAGTGCTAGCTGCAGAGCGCGGTATCACGCTTGAGGTCTACGCGGAGCAACCCATCACGATCATAGGCGATGAGTCGCGCCTGATACAGGTCGTAAT
>DAICZM010000186.1 GCA_027311145.1 Ktedonobacterales bacterium | reverse complement strand
CCAGCCACAGCTATTATTCTCAAGCACTATCGCACGCTTGTTTAAGGAGGCAGAAATGTTGCAAGAGACGCAAATCGCTAAAAATAGAACCCACCAGACAAATATGCTGGCCAGGGCAGTTACGGGCCAAACAATTGACCTCACCCAAGTCCAAGAACAAATCGTGCGCTACGCAACCTGGCTTGCTGCGCAGTCACATCTGGCCCAACGCGGCGATACGCTTCAAGAGATCAACGCCTACATTGACCATGCCACAAAGCAGGTTGAGATCAACGGGCAACACATCCAAACGTTTGCGCCATTTCGTTACAAATATTCCGCCCTCAGAACAGTGACAGGTAAGCAGATCGTGACCTTATGCATACTGGCCGCAAGCTTGCTCGGTATTTTGCTCTGGCAACCCACTCTCACCTTGAGCATCGCATTCACTATTATCAGTATCTTCTACATGCTGCATCTCATCCTCGACTTTGCCCTCGCCCTCGGGACCTTGCGCCACAATCCAGAGGAACAGGTTGATGAAACGATTCTACAGGCCCTCAAAGACGCGGACTGGCCGACCTACACGATTCTCTGCCCGCTCTACAAGGAAGTTTCGATTGTGCCACAATTCGTCAAAGCGATGAAAGACTTGGATTATCCTACCCAGCAATTGCAAATTCTTTTTCTTACCGAGGAAGATGATCTCGAAACACGACAGGCTATTCTGGCTCTTCATCTCCCCGCCCATTTTACAGTGGTGACCGTTCCTGCTGGCTCTCCACGCACCAAACCACGCGCCTGCAATTATGGACTCTTAGAGGCCAATGGGCAGTATGTGGTCATTTATGATGCCGAAGATAAGCCAGATACCTTGCAACTAAAAAAAGCTGTACTCACCTTTGCCAAGCATGGGCCACAAGTAGCTTGTGTACAGGCCAAACTCAATTTTTATAACCCCGATCAGAATATCTTAACGCGCTGGTTCACCGCCGAGTATTCACTCTGGTTTGATCTCATCTTACCTGGATTACAACAAGCGGGCTTTATGCTGCCTCTGGGTGGCACATCCAACCACTTCCCCACACAGGTTATTCGCGCCCTCGGTGGCTGGGATGCCTTCAATGTCACAGAAGATTGCGACCTGGGTTTACGCCTCTCCTGGTTTCGTCTCGATACAGTTGTGCTTAACTCCACTACCTATGAGGAAGCAAACTCGCAATTTAAAAACTGGATCCGCCAACGCTCGCGCTGGATTAAAGGCTATATGCAAACCTATCTGGTTCATATGCGCGAACCCTGGCACTATTTACGCCATCGACGCTATCGTGAATTTATCTCGCTCCAACTGATTATTGGCGGCAAATCTGCTGTTCTCTTTATTAACCCGCTTCTCTGGCTCTTTCTGCTCTCTGCGCTGCTCTTACGCCCCATCGCAGGCCCATTCTATAGCCATATCTTTCCCCCGCCCGTTCTACTCATCAGCCTGATCTGTCTCATTCTAGGCAATTTCTTCTATGGCTATGTCTATCTGATTGCCTGCATGCGTCGTCAACATTATGCACTCGTCAAATGGACACTGCTCGTCCCGCTCTACTGGATTATGGGCAGTATCGCGGCAACAATGGCTCTGATCCAACTGATTACCAAACCGCACTATTGGGAAAAAACTGTCCACGGCCTCCATCTGACGCAACATACAGAGGATGATGAGACTGAGACGGCTGTCACATGGCAAGATGCGGCGACGCTGGTTGCCGAGGTATTACCAGATGAACAGTTCACGTTAGAGCGTCAGGCACACATTCTTGCCGCTAGCAAACAACACGTCGCCCTACAAATGCTCACCTTTCCCTCTGTTCAGGCCGCCATCGAAGGCATGATTACGCAACCGTTGCCCGCGTTCTCACCTTTAGAACGGGCCAGCTTGCTCTCACATAAACGCCCGCCCTACTATCCCTGGCTGATCTCTTTGCTCTTCATTGCCACATTCACTAGTCTGCTCTCAAATTGGTATGCCCTGCACCAGCATCTGATCCTCATCAATACCAATGCACGCATGAATCTCGCACTCAGCCATGCCCTGCTGACGGGTTTCGGCAGTTTTATGCAAAGTGCGCAACACAGCACATGGCTTCCGCTACAAGCCCTGCTAGCGTTCCCACTGATCTGGAATGCAACGCTCTGGCATAATGGGTTGGCTGGTAGCCTCCCCTCTACACTCAGCTATATCGTAGCAACAGCTTATCTCTTTTTAATAGGCTACGAGATCAGCAAGGACAGTCGCGCAAGTTTCATCGGTACACTCATTTTCGTCAGTAACCCCAGCGTGCTTGCTCTACAAAGCACACCAGACAATACATTGCTGACACTCACCACCACCACGATCAGTATCTATTACTTTTTACGCTGGAGCCAACACGAACACTTAAAGGATTTGGTGCTAGCTGCAATCTGTGTTTGTCTCGCAACACTGGCAAGCTACGAGGCCTGGGGACTGGTTCCGTTATTATTGCTCATAATTTCTCTCATACAGCTCATGCAGCATCGCTCATGGGCACGTATCGAAAGCAACCTGCTCATCTTCCTGTTACCAGCAGGATTCGGAATATTTCTATGGAGTATCACGTGCAGTATGGCCTATGGCTCACCTTTTCCTTTGATTGTAACGCTCACTGCTCTCTACACCACACCGCTCGCCTTGCTAGCACATACGTTTACAGCCCTTACCGACACACTTCTGCGCACTGAGGGCCAACTGACGCTCGCGCTCGCCTGCGTTGCCACTGCGGTTTTCCTGTTGAACACACGCAGCTCTACCAAAATAGCACTACTACCGCTCTTGCTGCTTCCCTTGTTCACATTTTTTACTGGTATTATGTTTTTAACATCGCTATCACCCATATTACCAGTCATGCAAATGATCGCCTTTAGTGCGCTGATGGTGACATTTCTGCTGGGACGCGGATTACTGCATAACCATTCTCAGGTATTGGGAGTGACCATACACGTTGCATGCGCGATTTACATGCTTGTTCAGTTGATACTGCTATTCAGTACAGGCTCCTAAGTCGCCTGCATTGTTGCACTCAGCCAGCGGATTCACGCCATCCCATGTGCCTTGAGCGGCAACGGGGCGAAAACGGACAAAGAGGTCTTCTTTATACCAGTTTTCACGGCGTGTTCTGCGCACAACCTCACTATGTGGGGCCGAGCCATAGGCAAAAGCCATCATATCGGGCAAGGTGCGCCACAGGCTCAGCGTTGCTTGATAGAAAAAAGGAGCCTCACCGACGCCCACTGAGTTGAGCAGTGTCGGCTGTTGAAGCAGATGCTGCGCGACCAGGGGCACGGCAGCAAGGAAGGTGCGCACTTTCGTAGCATAGATCGTGGCGCGGGTTAAAATCACCCAGGGTCCGGGCGTTGGCGCAGGGGCTGGCGTAAAGCGTGCAAAAGGATCGCCACCACCCCATGTACCATGCCAGCGCACAGGGAGCATTTGCACGCTCCACACCTCTTCACTCTGTCGCCTTACACGCTGCATTAGCCGGGATTGTGCTTCAAAGTGTTGCAACGCCGCAAGCGAATCCCAGACGGTAAACAGTGCAGAACGTTGCAGATCAGGATGTGGGTCAAAAACACGTCCTTGCCCCACACCTAGCAGACGCCAGAAACGTAAGCCGGGCGTGCTGGTAAGGGCAAGGCGATCAAAACCAAGATAAAAAAGCGTTTGTATGCTAGCACGCTGTGGATAGCGCGCCAGCATAAAAGCGACAACAGGGTCATGCTCCGCGACATGCAGCATATCGTTCCAATTTTCTAGGCTTGTCCAGGATGCATCGGCTTCATCAGTGCCAATACCGCCTGCTCACCTTGACTCTGTGGGACATAGCCAGCAGGAGCCTCATCAATCTGCCAGACAGCTCCTGCATAGATCACATAACGCCACGTCAAATTTTGACTCAAGTTTACATCGGCGGGCGTGGTTGTTTTCAAAAAGTTGATCACACGCGCCGGCACATCATCGCTAATTTTGAGCTTGCCAGCCTGAATCTGTTGGATATAGTCGGGTATAACCCCCTCTTGGTCAGTGCGAAAGATGATACGTGGTATGTTACTCAAGTTTTGCATTGCGACGTCATGCACTGCCGGGTTTGGATCAGCAAGTGCATTGATGATCCGGCGACGCAACGCAGCAAAAAAGCTATACTGCACTAAACCACTACAAATAAAGCGTGTGACAGACGAATCAAGATTATGCTGCGCGTCCCGTTTTGCAAACCATTGCGCAATATTGTTGGCCACATCGGAGAGAGTCCGCACGTGATAATAGTCGGCAAGTCGTTTGACATAGAGTGCCGTCAGTTCATCAATCACATCTTGGTCATATAGGTTGTTGATCTGATCGACAGCCATGCCACGTATATGACGCAGGTAGGCGATACCATGAGTATCTTCTGGGTCATGTGGATTGTGCGACGCGGCTTCCTGGGGTGTTTCCACATACCAGTCTAGCGGAAGGCGGCGGATGCCGACCGTGAACTGCTCAAACGGCATCACCTCATTACGCCAACTTGCCACACGAATGCCTGTTGTCATCGCTTCGACCAAAAAAGTGTTGTCGAAGCCTTGATGGGGGTCACTTAGCAGATACAACAGTGCCGTATGGCTCCAATTGCTGTTCGTTCCAAAACGAATCAAGCGGCTGAAGACATCCGTTGTCTTCTGGTTAGCACGCAATACGACATCAGAGACGCGCACATACGCATGCGTGGCCTCTTCTTTAAGAAAATAATCCAGTGGGTCTGGCGCAACATTGGTTGCACGGTAGTTGATAGTGCCTGTCATAACGGTGGGACCTCCTCACAAATTTGGCTACGTACTCTCAGTATCTACCAGATGAGATCGTTTTGCAAGGACGCTCCTGCATAGCACAAGAAAAGAGTAGCGGTCTTGAGATAATTGCGGTATAAAGAAAGGGAAATCGTGACTCAGTGTTTCTTTAGCAGAACAAAGGAAACACGCATCTAGCAACAGAGAAGGATAGAAAAATGACCACAGCAATACGAGTGACCGTCTGGAATGAATATCGGCACGAACGCCGTAACCCTAAAGTGTCTGCTATTTATCCCGATGGTATTCATACCGTGATTGCGCAAGCGTTACAGACGAGCGGATTTCAGGTGCGGACCGCAACGCTCGATGAGCCAGAACATGGTTTAACACAGGAGGTACTTGACCAGACAGACGTTCTTACATGGTGGGGACATATGGCACATAAGGACGTGAGCGACGAAATCGTTGAGCGCGTCCAGCAGCGCGTGTTCAATGGCATGGGACTAATCGTGCTACATTCCGGCCACTTCTCCAAAATTTTCAAACGCCTAATGGGAACAACCTGTGATCTGAAATGGCGTGAGAGTAACGATCACGAACGTCTCTGGGTGGTCGCACCCGGTCATCCTATCACCGAAGGACTAGGCGAGTATATCGAGCTTGAACACGAAGAGATGTACGGCGAGCATTTTGATATTCCCGCGCCTGAAACGTTAGTGTTCGTCAGTTGGTTTAGTGGCGGAGAAGTGTTTAGAAGCGGTTGCTGCTATACACGCGGACAGGGCAAAATCTTTTATTTCCGTCCTGGTCACGAAACAATTCCCACCTATCACCATCCCGATGTGCAGCGTGTCATCAGCAACGCAGTCCGTTGGGCGGCTCCCATCCCGCGTATGCAGCGTATCTTCGGCAACACGCCCGCACTAGAACAACACTAAGGCTATCTCAAAAGCTTCCATGCCGTGACCGCTCTGAGGATACGCGTTGTGTAAGAGCATAGTCGCGTCCCTCAGCGTGGTCATCATCGCTCTTTGTGCCTTTATACGAAAAATATTTCAAACAACGGAAAGATATTTCAAACAACGGAATTTTGCCGTAGAAATTTCTGCATGAATGTGCTATAGTATACAGCGATAACTCATCTGCGCAGAAAGGACTACTCTCGTGCAACAGGTTCGTAGCAACGGTGTTGCCGCCTCCCTTACAACGCTGCTGGCAGGACTACAGTGGCTTTTCTTCATGTTTGCCAACATTGTTGTTATTCCAATCTCTATCGGCAATGCGTTTCATCTTCCACCCGCTGTCGTGACCGCCTCACTGGAGCGCGCATTTATTTACACGGGCATCGCCTGCATTTTGCAAGCACTCGTTGGACATCGTTTTCCGCTGATGGAGGGTCATGCGGGCCTCTGGTGGGGCTTTATTCTCAGCATTGTCGCCAGCACGGCGGCGGCTGGCCAGTCATTAACTGCGCTAGGGGGCAGTCTCGCCGTCGGCATTATGCTTTCTGGCCTGCTCGTGATCTTGCTCGGTCTACTTGGGGCCGCATGGTGGATGCGCCGTCTCTTCACACCCATCGTCACCAGCACGTTCTATTTTCTGCTAGGAGCGCAACTGACGACGATCTTTTTCAAGGGCATGCTAGGGCTTGCCAACAGCACAACGATCAACCCAGCCATTGCCCTCCTCTCTATTTTGCTCGTCCTGCTCGTTTTCATTCTGAGCATTCGTGGACGTGGCATCATCAGCAACCTCGCGCTGCTCATTGGCATTATCATCGGGTGGATCGCTTTTCGCCTCTTCATTCCTGGACAGGTTGCCACACAGACACCTGCGGGCAATGCCATTTTCGCTCTCTTTCCCTGGGGACCACCAGCCTTTGACCCAGGTGTGATTACCGCCGTTATCCTCGCGGGCCTGATTAGCCTGAGCAATACTTATGCCTCGCTAGAGGGGGCCGGTCAACTGCTTGAAGAACCGATCAAAGCGATGCATTATCGCCGTTCTTTTGTGATTACCGGCTTTAGCTCGCTGGTGGCGGGCATCCTGGGGCTGGTTCCCTACGCACCTTATACCTCATCGCTCGGCTTCTTGCGCGCCACACGCATTTTTGATCGCCGCCCATTTCTGATCGCTGCTGGTCTCTTTATCCTGCTCGGCATCATTCCTGTCCTGAGCCAACTCTTCGCCTCGCTCCCCGTAAGCGTCGGCGATGCCGTATTATTTGTGGCCTACCTGCAATTATTTGGCGCGGCCCTGACAAATCTGGAAGGCATCAAGTTCTCGTTCAAAACAATCTATCGCATCGCCACACCCGTTCTGCTTGGTATTGCGCTGCTCAACACGCCCGCCACAGCCTTCGACACCATTCCCGCGATTGCACGCCCGCTGGTAGAAAATGGGCAGGTGATGGGCATTCTGTTGGCAATCATTATGGAACTGGTTGTCCCTTGGGATAGAATATAGCATGCACTAACCCTGTCAGGGCCAATTTACCATGTCATTTTACCCGATTTATCGCGTCCTAACCGTAGGGACCGATTTATCGCGTCCTAACCGTAGGGACCGATTTATCGCGTCCTAACCGTAGGGACCGATTTATCGCGTCCGCATAATAGAAAATAGAAAGAGGATATATGTCTGAAACATTTACCGCTTTTGTGGTCAACAAAACCGACAGCGCATTTACCGCCGATTTTCAAACCTTGACGTACAACGATCTGCCCGCTGGCGAGGTTTTGATTAAAGTGGCCTATTCCAGCGTCAACTATAAAGATGGCCTGGCCTCCATCCCTGACGGCAAGATTGTCCGCCGCTACCCGTTCATTCCGGGCGTCGATCTTGCGGGCACGGTTGCCGCCTCTAGCGACGCCAATTTCAAAGAAGGCGACGAGGTCATCGTCACGGGCTACGAGATGGGTGTCTCGCATTTTGGCGGCTTCAGCGAATATGCACAAGTCAAAGCTGCATGGGTTGTACCCGTGCCAGAGGGTTTGACGCTCAAGGATGCCATGACCTACGGCACAGCAGGCTTTACAGCGGCTATTTCCGTCTATCAACTGGAAAAGATGGGCCTTGCGCCCGCCAATGGCCCCGTCTTGATTACGGGCGCGACTGGTGGCGTCGGCAGCATCGCCATCGGCATTCTCAAGAGACGCGGCTACACAGTTGTCGCCAGCACCGGCAAAGATGCGGAGCATGACTATCTAAAGCAACTAGGAGCCGACGAGATTATCAGTCGCACAGTTACCTCGGCTGAGAGTCCGCGTCCCTTAGAAAAGGAACAGTGGGCCAGTAGCATTGACGCCGTTGGTGGCAGTACGTTGGCCTATCTGTTGCGCACAACCAAGTACGGCGGCTCTGTTGCTTCGTGTGGCAACACAGGCGGCGTCAATTTTAACACGACCGTTTTCCCTTTTATCTTACGCGGTGTCAACCTACTCGGCATCGAGTCGGTCAACTACCCAATGGAATTGCGCCGCCAGTTGTGGGAACATCTAGCGCAGGACTATAAGCCAACCATGCTGAGCCTGATTGGACAAGAGAGGCCCTTTGCCGAACTTCCACAAGTATTGGCAAGCATTCTCAAAGGCGGCGTGCGTGGACGCACCATCATTAACGTCGGCGCCTGAACACAAACACGAAAAGCCCGTAGTACTCTGTCAAACGTCATTTTGTTATACATCATAATCACGCCCATACGCCGTTGTATGGTTCTCGCCGTGATCTCCCCAACGATAAGGTCAGGCAGAGGAATGGGGGCGTAAGGCGGTCAGATCAGGGTCTGTTAGAGCAAATTCGCGCGTCGCCGGATACCGCGTGAAGGCTTGCTGTAAGGGAGGCTTCGCTTGCTCCAATCGGTTGTGCGTAGCGTAAAAGCAGGCCAGATTGTAGAGGACGGTGCCTTTCAAGGGGTCTGGGACTTCAGCTTCAACGACCCTGCTCGCCCAAGTCTCATACGTCTCTATCGCACGTTCAAGATCATGACGATCAAGCGCATACTGCGCCAGATGCTGCTGGGTATGCTCATAGCAATTGCC
>DAICZM010000185.1 GCA_027311145.1 Ktedonobacterales bacterium | reverse complement strand
ACAGATACCCCAACAAGCTCTGCGAGCACGTGGCTCGCCTGTCGAAACGGCATCCAACTTCCCAACCGGACGAGATGGCTTTGCTGCCGAGGTGCCAGGGTGCCGGGTAATAAGGCCAATTCCTCATCGAGGGGGAAAAAAACTCTCCCCACAGTTCGGGCAGGTTCCATAGGTACGAAGCAAGGTCACGCTTTCTCCTCCATTGCCTTGTAATGTTCGCTTCTGCTGGCCGCGAGCTTGCAATGACACCTGGCAGGTGGGACACCGGGGGACTTCTCCGCTCGTTTCCTTTCCCCAGGTTCGGCTCGCACTCTCTTGGGCGGCGTCCTGGAGCAAGTGCGCTTCCAACTGCACCATCTGTCGATGCACCTCGTCTTCGATTTCCACAAAGGTGGCTTTCGGGTGGGCTCTCCGCCACTCTTTCACCTCACGCAAGATCTTTGCACCCTTGCTCAACCAGATGTCCTCTTCCATGTCTTCCTCTTTCTTCTCTCTTTTTTGATAGCTCGATCTTACCAGTTTTTCCGGCACTTGGATACCCCCTTTGCAAAAACTTGAGTCGCACCCACCGACCAGTGCAAAGCTGAAGCTGGTGTGTAGGCTGGCAATGATCCAGGTCAGCGCGGAAGGAACAATTACTTCAGTTGTCAACTGAAATTGACTGGCTCCCAGGATGCGAGCGTTAGCAAGCAAGTTGCGGTCTGCCTCGCGCACGCCCTGAAAGGCATTGAAAAAGACGATGAAGAAGACGAGTACGACTGCCAGGGCAACTTTCGATTGCATGCCCAGACCCAGGCCGATGACGAAGATGGAACCGAGCACAACACGCGGGATCGAATTACCCGCTTTGATGTAGGGACCCAGCACATCGGCCAGAAAGCGGTTACGTCCCAAGACAATGCCAAAGATGACACCAAGCACGACACCAAGCACAAAGCCGAGGATAGTCTCTTCCAGCGTGACAAGGATTTGCTCCCATAATGGACCCTGCGCCGTTCCATTCACTACCCAGGTCACGATTTGCGCCCAGATACCTGAGGGCTGACCCCAGAAGAAGGGGTCGATGAAGTGGGTACGAGCACCGAGTTCCCAGCCACCAACGATAACAACCAGCAGCAAGACTCGCAGGACGTTGACCAGAATGAGTCGATTGCGAACGGCAGATGCATAGCGATCTCCCTTATCAACAGGGGACGTCATCGGCTCGTTGACTATATTACCAATCTGTTGCATTGCTATTGCCCTCCTCGCTGCCTCTCATAGCTAATCATGACCTCACTACGCAGGTCTTCCCAGATTTCCTGATACAGTTGGACGAAACGTGGATCAAAGCGAATTTCGGCCACATGGCGAGGTCGCGGCAGATCAATAGTATAGACACCCTTGACGGTTGCTGGCCCTGCGGTGAGAACAAAGACGCGGTCCGCCAGTGAGATGGCTTCCTCAAGGTCGTGCGTGACGAAAACTACGGATGCTTTGAGCGAACTCCACAGGTTGAGCAGTTCATCTTCCATCAAGATGCGCGTCTGCACGTCGAGGGCACTGAACGGCTCGTCCATCAGCAAAATCTGTGGCTCGTTGATAAAGGTCTGAGCCAGGGCGACGCGCTTGCGCATACCGCCGGAGAGCTGGTGCGGATAGCGGTCTTCAAACCCGGCTAGGCCCACACGCGCGATCCACTCATGAGCTTGCTGGATTGCCTCCTTTTTTGGCTTGCCGCGGAAAAGCGGTCCGGCGGCAACGTTGTTGAGAACGTTTTTCCAGGGAAAGACGGCATCAGCCTGGAAGACGTAACCAATACGCGGGTCAATGCCCTGTACAGGTCGCCCCATGACGCGCGCCGAGCCATCGCTCGGTCGCTCCAATCCAGAGATGAGGCCCAGGGTAGTGGATTTGCCGCTGCCAGTCGGCCCGACGACCGCGCAGAACTCGCCTGGCGCAACACTCATGCTCAGGTCTCGTATCGCCGTATACATTTGCCCGTTCGGCGCCCGAAAACGCTTGGTAACATTTTCCAGTTCGATGGCCGGTGCGGCCATCTCTGCTGGAAGTTGTGAGCTGCTTGCAGCAGCAGTTGTAGGTGGAGTGGTATTCACTGAACTCCTTTCCTTTCCTGGCTAGTGTTCCACATTTATTCTTGTTTATACGGTATTCGCAAGTCTATCATCGACCTGTACGCGCACAGGTCAGGATAAGCATATCGTTTCGTTCATCGCGTCCCTTTCTGGAGACCCCCGTCATTTATGCGGGGGAGGAAAGAAAGCTGTCCGCAGACAGAATACTCTTCCCTATTGACAAAAGTTTGTATATATGATAGAGGTCTTGTATGGACAGAACAATTGTGGTACAACTGAATCCGACCAAAGAGCAGATGGCTGTCTTGGATCAAACGATGCAAGAGCATACGGAATGTTTCAATGCCGTTTGCCGTCAAGGGTTCCAGACGGGATGCAGCAACGGTATAGAGTTGCACAAAGCAACCTATTATCCCTTGCGTGCAGAACATCCTGATCTTCCTGCTCAGCTCGTGTGTGCCTCTCGTGTGAAAGCTACCGAGGCCGTGAAAAGCGCTCTCACGTGGAAGAAGAAACACGAGGCAAGCTATCCGAAGCTGGTGGCAAAAGCTGAAAAGCAAGGACGCCCAGCGCCTAAGTTCAAGCCTGTCCGTTGTCCACAAGCGGTATCCGCCCCCATTCGTTACGACGCTCGTTCGTACTGGGTGAAATGGCAGTCCATGACCTGCTCCCTCGCAACTGTATCGGGTCGCGTTGAGATGACCTTTACGGTCCCCAAGCACGCGCTCAAGTACGTTGGTGGCAAGGTCTGTTCTGCTGATTTGTGCTTCCACCACGGGCGTTACTTCCTGCATGTTGTCGTTTCCCTTCCAGCTCCCACGATCGAACCCACGGACTGCGTGATTGGGATTGACCTTGGGCTTAATCGGCCCGCCGTGACCTCCAATCGCCATTTCTTGGGTGACAGTCGATGGAAAGAGCAAGAGCGACGCATGTTCCGTATCAGACGTAAACTCCAAAGAAAAGGAACAAAATCTGCTAAAAGGCACCTGAAGAAGCTTTCGGGCAAACTGTTTCGGCAGAGAAGAGACCACGATCACGTCCTCAGCAAACGCATTGTGCAAAATGCAACCCCCGGATCTACCCTCGTTCTGGAAAACCTGACCAACATTCGAGAGTCCTCCAAGATCGGAAGAGGCAAGAACGGAAAGAATGTCGAGAGCAAGCGCCGTATCCACTCGTGGTCGTTTGCTCAGTTTTACAGCTTCCTGGCCTACAAAGCTGAAGCACGCGGTATGACCGTGGTCAAGGTTGACCCGAGACATACCTCGCAAACTTGTTCTAAGTGTGGGTATCAAGCCCGTAACAATCGACGTTCTCAATCGCTTTTCCTCTGTCGTCAGTGTGGGTACTGCTTAAATGCAGACCTAAACGGTGCTCTAAACATTCGAGAGAAGCACCTCTCGACTCTTGCTAGTTTCGGCATTGCCTTAACTAGTGGGTCGCCCATGTCAAGCGGCCTATCGCAGCCTTCTTCGGGAGAGCTGCAAGCCCCTGTGCTTTAGCCAGGGGTACTTGACCTATGATGATAGTGTAGATCATTTCACGTAAACAGCGCATAAACGTCAGCCCCATGCCCATAAACAGCGTGTAAACATCTGGCGGTCTCCCACAAGCGAAGATAGAGAGCCTGGCAATTGCCAGACTCTCTACGCGGTCTTAGCCTACTTATTTTGTAACTACTCAGAAGGGCTAAAGCCCTACAGAGTGACATGAGAAACAGGTCTTTTTACTATTATCTACATACAACAACGCTCCACAGTAGAGAGTAAAAGTTGCGCTTTACTTACTGATTATCTACAAAAAACTCCTTTTTTCAACTTTTTTTTCCATCGTTTTACTCTCTTGTATACGCTATCATTATCTCATTATGATGTTGGTACAGAGGAACAGATGAAGCAGAAACCCTGGGATGATACATTCAAGAAACTCATTCGCATACAACCAGAGGCATTTGTACGGTGGCTTAGTCCCAACGCACACTTTCTCCAAGAACTTCCTCATACGCTGGAACAGGAAGATTTGCATGTAGACGGTCTGCTGCAAGTTGAAATCGTTGGCCAATCAATGTTATTGCATATAGAGCTACAAACTTACCCCGACGCGCAGATGGCTGAGCGAATTTTACGGTATAATGTATTAGCGCATATGAAATATGACCTTCCAGTCTTATCGTATGTGATCTACCTGCTGGAAAGCAAAACACTACCGCCCTCTCTGCTCATCTGGCGTTTTCCAGATGAACAAGAACAACTACGATTTTCTTTTGATAGCATACATCTAGCACAGTTCTCTGTAGAAGATTTGCTCATCATGGATCTGAGTGGATTACTCCCACTCTTACCTCTCACGTCCAATGGGGCAAACAGTGAACAGATAGAACGCATGTTTCACACCATTGAAAATGCACAGGATCTGGCTGCGAGCGATAAAAAAGAATTGCAACTGATTGGCTACACATTAGCATCTTTAATATATAGAAAGAAAAGTCCAGAGGAACAAGCCTGGCTCATCAGGAGGTTTAACGATATGCACGAGATTTTACGCGACACACCTATCTATCAGGCAATCCTACAGGAGGGTCGTCAACTTGGTGTGCAAGAGGGTCGTCAGTTGGGAGTGCAAGAGGGTCGCCAGATAGGCGTGCAAGAAGGTCGTCAAAACGAGTTGCGGAAGATGATCGTCGCGTTTGCCGAGGCTCGTTCAGCACGACTGCGGCCCTTAGCGGAACAGCAGGTACAGCTTATTCAAAGTACAAGTATGCTGGAAACCTTGGTACTCAAGGTCGGGCTGGCTCAGAATGCGCAAGAGGTTGAAGAAGTGTTGCTTCACTGGCCCACTTGGAAAAAATGAAGAATAAGCACTTCTTCTCTCCTACAATAGTGAGCAACCGAATGGATAAGAAGGAACTTTTAGCATTTAGCAACGTCTATGTGATAGATGGAGATGAGATAGTAGCCCAAAAGGATTAACACAAAGCAATGAGCATAAGAAATATCCGATTTTTTCATCTGATTGGTGGCCTCGTTTTATTCGTCATACTTGGTAGCATACTGGCGGCATGTAATAGCCCGTTTTCAAGTGTCCCTCCTACACCCACGCCAGTTCCTCCGAGCAACGCACCAGTACAAGATTGTGGTAAGATCGCGCTCGCTCCCAATGGAACAGTGTTGAAACTTGGTTCAGGGCAGCAAATAAGCCAATGTTTCTTAACTGCCTATCAGCATTGCCAGAGTGCCACGCTCACCTTCGCGCAAAGCGGTGTTGACACCATCACCACGCACATCTTTACAATAAAGCAGGCGGCAGGTCAGTGTGCCATTGTTGATGTCTCACAGCATACTGTCATTCCTCAACCGCCAAAAACACTGAATACATACATCTGCACGGGCGTCACACAACAACAAAACGCGCTCAAGTTTACAGCTTGTGGCAGCGACGGAGATATTACTGTACCAACTGTTTAAACCCTTCATACTGTAATATCACGTAGGGACCGATTCATCGCGTCCGTGTTCCCACACCACCTATGTTCACTTTCCGCTGGCACGGGAGAAGTATGATGGTGTATTTGGTGCATGGGTATGGCGGACGCGATAAATCGGTCCCTACGATATTTCCGACATTTTACGTAGAGAATGGCCGCGTATTTAGCCGGTTGTAGCGTAGAGGCGAATTGTGACGGTGCGCGTGACGATCTGGCCGATAAAATGGTAGTGGCTATCTAACCAGTGTTGTGCGGCTAAGGCACGAGCGGCAGCGGCGTCATCTGGCACACGTCCCACGACAAAGAAGAGGCGCGCATGTTGCGCACCATAGGCCGCCAAGTCCGTTGGATTGACAGCGGCCTCGTAGCCAGTGGCGGGATTCTGTGGTCCAAAGTTCGCCCATGAGAAGGCCCCAGGCGAGTTTTGCTCAAAGTGGGCCGCGCTCGGATAGGCATGTAGATAATATTCGACGGAGATCTGACAGCCCTGCTCTACAGCGTTATCATAGCAGACAAGACCATCACCTGTTTGATACTGCTGAATGAGCCAGTGAACCGTCGAGTTCCAATCTTCAACCTGCGCGCTGGCATAATAGAGCGGAACCGCGTTCAGCGCGACCAGCAACACAACAAAAGCCGCAAGTACCTGCATAAGCTGTAGGAAACGAGAATGTGACAGCCGTAGCATAAACGGGAAACTCGCCAGCAAACAGAGGGCTGGGACCACAACGACCAGGTAGCGACTAGAGAAGAGACGGAGCGAGGTATGCGAGACCACATAACTGGTCAGGGTGGGCACGGCGAACCAGCACAGTGCAACCACCATAAAAGGCAGAGCTTGCGCAATGATTGAGAGCGATGCCGCAATTTGCGTATGAAGAGAGGTAGGTTTGGGGCGCACAAACCCGGCCAGTGCTAGCAGTACGCCAGCAATACACACAAGAGTCAAGAGAAAGAGATATTGTTTATTATATCCGCTCATCGTCGCAAAAAGATTGATGAGATCATGCCAATGTGGGATAGGTAACCAGCCAGTTTTAGCCCCTACGCGACTCTCCAAAACCATCGGAATGCTCAACAAGCCAATTGCAACAAGCGAAATACCAAAGGCAAGCAGGTGTTTGCGCAACCGTTCTTGCCAAATGTTGGGTATGAGCAGCAAAAGCACAAAGGCAACGCCCTGAGAGAAAAGCACAAACGCGCTAAAAAGTTGCGCATAAACCGCCAATACGCTTGCAACCACATAGCAGAGCCACCAGCGACGTTGCGGTGTAGAGGCAGTCCACGCGCTCAGTAAGGCAAACCAGGCGATACAGAGCAACAGCAGTTGCAGACTATAGGAGCGGGTTTGCTGCGCGTAGGTCAGTTGTAGATAATTCAGCAGGTAGAGGCCCGCACCCACAATGCCCGCGCTCATGCTCAGAAAACGCCGTCCTAGCAAGTAGACGACACCGGTACTCAGCGCGGCAAAAATGGCTGAGGGCAGACGCACCACCACTTCGGTCGGATTGAAACCGAGCCAGCCTGTGAAGGCCAGCCAGAAGTGTAGAAACAGATAATACAATTCCATGTTCGGCTCTGGCCCGAAAATAATATGCCAGAGCAGCGGCAATGGCTGACGAGCCAGCTCCACCGAAAAGGCTTCATCGAACCAGATACTCGGATTGCCCAAGCGGTAGAGATCAAACGCGAGGGCAATAGCGCACAACAGTAAAAGGACAGCCCATTCGCTTGCAATCTGCCAGCGCGTATAGGCTACACGCCTCTGCTTACTTGTGTTGGAGTCATTCTTTTGTGCAGTTGCATCTATCTTGCCGCTCGCCTGTAACATCTGTACGCTCCGCTGTACCGCTTCAAAAAATATGTTAGCTTTTTCCGACCTCTTCTTTTACATACAAACGAACGGTAACAGTTCGGGTCACTATTATGCCGACTAAATGGTAGTGGCTATTGAGCCACTGAATCGCCACTTGAGCACGTGCATCAGCATTGGCATCAGGAATACGCCCCGTGATATAGAAGAGGCGCGCATGAGTTGCCATGTAAGCAGAAAGGGCATGAGTATCGACAGCCGCTGCGTAACCAGTAGCCGGGTTAGCAGGACCATAAGCAGTCCAGGAATACGCCCCTGGTGAGTTTGGCTCGAAATGAGCGGTCCCTGGATAGGCATGTAAGTAATACTCGACGGAGATCTGGCAGCCCTGCACATTGTCGTAACACACAATGCCATCACCCGTCTGATACTGCTGACTCAGCCAGTGTGTCGTCGAATTCCAATCTTCGACCTGCGCGCTGGTATAGTAAAGCGGCACGCGATGCATAGCCAGAGTACATAAAAGCAGCGCAAGTACAACCTGCACCATGCGCCAGCGCAAGGTTGCGATACCCAGACCAATTAGTAGACAGAGCGGTGGCACAATCACCACGAGATAGCGGCTCGAAAACAGGCGTGTAGCTCCTTGCGAGACAACATAGCTCAACACGACCGGAATAACCAGCCAGCATACCAGCGCGAGAGCAAAAATGAGGCGTTGCCGCGCATTCTCCTCATTTCCGCCTGTCGGCATAATGCCAGAGTGCCCATCAGCTATGGCCTGTTTATCCATCAGCAACGAGACGCGCAAGAGCAACAGACGCCCATGTGCAAACTGGCGCAGTACGACTACAACCACGCCCAAAGCGCATAGAGCGCATAATGCCAGCAAATAGATTTTGCTCTGTCCACTGATCGTGAGAAAGAGATGGTAGATATCACTCAGATGAGGCACGGGCAACCAGCCCGTTTTAGAGCCGTGACGGCTCACCCACAATAACGGCACAATACATAGGCCGATGAGACACAGACTTAGCCCGAAGTTGATGGCATAGCGCAAGCGTTCCCGCCATGTGGCGAACAGCAGCAGCAAGAGCGCACCGATAGTCACCATTTGCGCGCACAAGATCAGCAGGCTAAAGAGTTGCGCATAGATAGCTAACGTCATCGCTATTATATAGCAGAGCAACCAACGTTTCTCTTGTTTTGGCATCGTCAGTGCGTATAACAGGGCGAGCCACGCAATACACAGGAGCAGCAATTGCAGGCTATACGAGCGCGTTTGTTGTGCATAGGTCAATTGCAGATCGTTGAGCAGATAAAGTGCGGTGGCAACGCTCGTCCCCACCACGCCGATAAAACGCTGTCCCAGCAGAAAAACGCAGCCTGTACCCAGAGCGGCAAAAATTGCCGAGGGCAGACGCACCACCACTTCGGTCGGATTGAAACCGAGCCAGCCTGTGAAGGCCAGCCAGAAGTGTAGAAACAG
>DAICZM010000184.1 GCA_027311145.1 Ktedonobacterales bacterium | reverse complement strand
CTGCTAGTCCAAAGACCGCATTTTCAGAGGCGATGCGCAGGTCGCAGGCGAGCATAATCTCGAAGCAGCCCGCGATACAGTGTCCATTAACGGCAGCAATGATTGGTTTCCAGCATTCAAATCCGCGTGTGATGCCGCCAAAGCCGCCATCATTGGTGTTTTCCTGATTGGGGTTGCTCTGTCCCAACGCCGGAATCAATGTTTTGAGATCGGCTCCAGAGCAGAATGCCTTTGCACCTGCTCCCGTCACAACAGCGATCCACGTGTTCTCGTCATCGCGAAAATCCTGCCATGCCTGATTCATTGCGTGTGCCGTCTCAAAATCAATGGCGTTGCTGGCTTCGGGTCGATTGATTGTGATATAGGCAACCCGATTGCGCTTCTCGTAAAGGATACCCATGCTGCTCAAAGCTCCTTTGCTATTTCAGTACTGTAGAGATGCTGCTGTCAGTGTAGCATGCCTGGCATTTGTGTCACAAGGGCTAGTCTTCGTCCTGCTATTCCTGCATATGGTATACTTTGCCTATGCCTGATGTATCGTACACCTCCACAATGTTGTTTTGGCGAGAAGAGGCAACCTATGATGCAATCTACTGATGAAAGTCGCGCATACCTCATTGAAAGTTTGCAGCAGCAAGCGGAGGAACTGGCACAACTCAATAAAATCGCGATTGCGCTGACATCCGAACTAAATTTGCAGCGTCTGTTGCAGATGATGACAGATGCCGCTCGTAAAATTACGGCTGCCGAATATGCCGCTTTTTTCCTCATTCCTGAAGTAATGGACCAAACTGCTCTCCCTGCTGAAACAAAAGCCGGTTTTAGTCTTGCGGCAATCTCCGGGGCCTCAGAACGCATCGCGGCCCATTTTCGCCACCTGGGAACGGTAGAGGGGATCGGTATCCTGTATCCTGTTTTCTGGCAAGGCATGTCGATTATTATTGATGATGTGTTGCAAGACCCACGTTATCAAGGCATCCCACGTGGCCATATTCCTGTCCGTAGTTTTCTCGGTGTCCAATTGCGAACACGTGAAGGAACCATTCTCGGCGCATTTTTGATCGGCGATACGCACCCAGGACGCTTTAGTGCGCGTCAGTTTGAACTGATTGAGGCTCTCGGTGCGCAAGCGGTTGTTGCGATTCACAATGCCCAACTTGTTGCTAGAGAGCGGCATGCGATGGAAGTTTATGCCGCACATCTGGAGCATGAGGTACGTGAGCGGACTGCTGAATTGGAACGTCGTAATCAGGACCTAAGTGTTTTTGCCACGAACTTACAGCATTTGCATCAAGAGCTGACAGAAGTGCAGAAAAGGCAGATGTTGGTTGAGGAACGTAGCCGAATTGCCCAGGAACTCCATGATCGTGTACAGCAGACCTTGTTTACAATTGGGCTAAAGGCAGATTGGGCCAAAGAGCAACTGGCACCGGATTCATTCTTAATGCCGGTGATGCGCTCGATTAAACAATTAGCTGCCTTAGGAACGGCGCAGGTGCGTGACGCCATTTTTGCCCTTGCATCGGTTGAGTTGCCGGAGGAGGGCCTGGTCAAAATGCTCTACACGCTCATTCATGACTTGCGAGAGTCCACTTCGATTGAGGCTGATCTCGTGGTAGCCGAATGGGCTGTGGCTCCGCCTGCGGATGTTGAGATGACATTTTTGACTGTTGCGCAAGAAGCACTCTCAAATGTGCGACGACATGCACACGCGACAATTGTGATTGTTACGGTGCAGGTAATGCATGAGCAGGCGATGTTGGTTGTGCAGGATAATGGCGTTGGTCTTTTACCGCAAGCGTTGCAGCCATATAACAATAATCTTGTCCATCTGGGTTTGAGAGGTATGCGCCACCGGATTGAAGAGCTTGGCGGCAATCTCACGCTCGTCAATGGTGAAGATGGTGGCTTGATTGTGAAGGCGGTAGTACCACTATGATTCGTATTTTGATAGTTGACGATCATGAAATGGTTCGTGAGGGACTGAGAGCGATCCTGATGGCAGAGCCTGGTTTTGAGATTGTGGGCGATGCGGCCAGTGCTGTGCGGGCATTAGAGCTTATTGCGCAATTGCAACCCGATATCGTGCTATTGGATGTGCGTTTGCCCGATAGTAGTGGCATCACTGTCTGCCATGAGGTAAACGAGCATTTCCCACAAGTTGCGGTGATCATTTTAACAACTTTTACGGACGAGCAGCTGATTGCGCAGTGTGTGCAGGCGGGGGCGCGTGGCTATATTGTGAAGGATGTGGAGAGTGTTGACTTGAAACGCTCAATTCGTGCGGTTGCGCGAGGGGAGGCAGTGCTTGACTCGAAAGCGGCTGTTGCTGTCTTGGCCCAATTGAGGCGCACGCCCCAACGGAACGCGGAGCCGCTCCCCGAGCCGCTCAGTGCGCAGCAGTTAGTCATTTTACGGTTGGTTGCGCAGGGCTTATCCAGTCGTGAAATTGCCACACAACTCTACTTGAGTGAGAATACGGTCAAGGGTTATGTGCAAGAGATACTGCACCGTCTGGGCGTGAAGAATCGTACCGAGGCTGTGATGTTTGCCGTCAAGCATGGCTGGCTTTAAGTAAAAAGTCCATACGTTGACAAAAGAAGGTTTATAATCCCTCTATTCGTATGTTACCAAAACCCCACCTTTAGGGGTTGTAAGCAGTTTTGCTGACCTACTATACTGGAAAAGTAGAGTCCTGCACACTCTGCAAGGCAACCTCCATTTCGATTTGGCGTTTTGTTCGACGATGAAGCGCAGAGATTGCGCGTCAACGGATATTCGGGGGTGTTATTTTGATACCAGCTTCCTTTGACTATGTAGTAGCGAAAAGCGTTCCAGAAGCGATTTCGCTGCTAGAACAGCATGGTGACGAAGCAAAAATCCTAGCAGGTGGGCAAAGTTTGATTCCCATTCTGCGTTTTCGCCTGGCAGGCCCGTCGGTCCTGATTGATATCAATCGTATTCCAGCAATGGAATATCTTCAGGAGATTGACGGTATTCTCCACATTGGAGCCTTGACTCGTGAAGTCGAGTTAGATCAGTCCTCTCTTATTAGCACACGTTATCCCATTCTTCATGACACTGCGAAAGTCATTGCCGATCCGGTTGTACGCAACTGGGCAACGGTGGGTGGCAACATCGCTCATGCCGATCCCGCTAACGACCATCCCGCGACAATGCTAGCCTTGCGGGCGAGCGTGGTTGTGCTTGGCTCAGCAGGTCAGCGTATTATTCCCATTGACGAATTTTTTACCGACTCCTCTTTTGAAACAACACTAAAGCCCAACGAGGTGCTGACTGAGATTCGCGTGCCGGCTCTGCCTGAGCGCACCGGTAGCGTGTATCTCAAGCTGGAGCGCAAGGTTGGTGACTACGCCATTGCGGGGATAGCTGCGTGTGTCACGCTAGATAGTCAAAACGTGGTCACGCAGGCGAGCATTGCGTTGACCAATGCAGCTCCCTACCCACTGCGGGCGCGTGCGACCGAGCAGGCATTGATTGGTAAGACGCTTGACGAAACGTCGATACGAGCTGCGGCTGATCAGGCTGCGCAAGAAGCACAACCGAGCAGTGATACACGTGGCCCCATCGAGTATAAGCGGGCAATGGTGCATACGCTTTGTGTTCGCGCGTTACAGAAAGCACTGGCACGTGCAACAGGAGGGGAATAATATGAGCAAACACGCTATCAGTGTAACGATTAACGGGACCGTCTACGAGGGTGTTGTTGACGCGCGCACACTGCTGGTTCACTGGATTCGTGATGGTTTGCACCTCATAGGAACGCATATCGGTTGTGATACCACGTCGTGCGGAGCCTGCACGATTCTGGTTGATGGCAAAGCCACCAAGTCATGCACAATGTTCGCCGTACAGGCTGACGGTTGCCAGATTACCACTGTTGAAGGATTAGAGCAGGATGACAAACTGCATCCTATGCAGGATGGTTTCCATGAGATGCATGCCCTACAATGTGGCTATTGTACGCCCGGCATGATGCTTGCTGGTATCGCGCTGCTGAAACGCAATCCTCATCCGAGCGAGCAAGAGATTCGTGAAGGTATCTCAGGTAACCTCTGCCGTTGCACTGGGTACGTCAATATCGTCAAAGCTATTCAGTATGCTGCCGAGAAAATGAGCACATCTGCGCAAGTTCCGGTCAGTGTCGGCGAAGGAGGCGAATAATGGCAACAGAGATGCATGCTCATCACGGCCTGGGAGAGTCGTATAAGCGTAAAGAGGATGCGCGTTTTATTCGTGGGCAGGGTAACTATGTTGATGATGTCCAGTTGCCCGGTATGTTGTTTGGCGATATTGTGCGTAGCCCTTATGCGCACGCTTTGATTAAGAATATCGATATTAGTGCGGCGATGAAGGTTCCAGGTGTCGTGGCTGTTATCACGGGCAAAGACCTGGAAGCTGCTGGCCTGGCCTGGATGCCCACACTCTCCGCTGATATGGAGGCTGTGCTGGCAGTTGATCGTGTCCTCTTCCAGATGCAAGAGGTTGCTTTTGTGGTCGCGACCAGCCGCTATGCCGCCGCTGATGGTGTCGTAGCTGTTGAGGTAGACTATGAGCCACTGACTGTTGTCATTGATGCGAAGAAGGCTCTCGATCCCGGTGTCCCGTTACTGCGCCCCGATAAAAAAGAGAAGCAACCGACAAACCAGATTTACCACTGGGAGACAGGCGAGAAAGAGATAACCGACGAGGTTTTTGCTGAGGCCGAAAAAAACGGTGTCGTTATCAAGCAAGATATGTACGTACCACGTATTCACCCAGCACCTATCGAGACGTGTGGTTGTGTCGCTGACTATCACAAGGCAACAGGCAAACTTACTATCTGGCTGACCTCGCAGGCTCCGCATGCGCATCGTACACTGTTTGCGCTTGTTTCGGGTCTGCCGGAGCATCGTATTCGCATCATTTCGCCTGATGTGGGTGGCGGTTTTGGCAACAAAGTTCCCATCTACCCCGGCTATGTGTGTGCTGCTGTGGCTTCGCTCAAGACGGGCAAGCCTGTTAAATGGATTGAAGACCGCTCTGAAAATCTCGGTAGCACGGGCTTTGCGCGTGATTATCATATTCACGCGGAAATTGCGGCTGATAAAGATGGCACGGTCCAGGCGTTGCGCGTCCATACCCTTGCCGATCATGGCGCGTTTGATGCAGCTGCACAGCCGACCAAATTCCCCGCTGGTCTGTTCCACATCTGCACCGGTTCCTACGATTTCAAACATGCCTTTGTCGATGTCGATGCTGTCCATACCAACAAGGCGCCTGGTGGTATCGCTTATCGCTGCTCTTTCCGTGTCACCGAGGCATCCTACTTGATCGAGCGCATGATGGATACACTGGCCCATGATCTGGGCAAGGACCCGGCAGACCTGCGTATGCAAAACTTTATCAAGCCGGAAGCCTTCCCCTATCGCTCGGCTCTCAACTGGACGTTTGATAGTGGCAACTATCAAGGCTCACTGAAACTAGCAATGGATAATGTTGGCTATGCTGAACTGCGGCGCGAGCAGGCTGAGAAGCGCGCACGCGGCGAATTGATGGGTATTGGCATCTCCACTTTTACGGAGATTGTTGGTGCAGGCCCCGGCAAACACTTTGATATAGCAGGTATTCAGATGTTTGATAGCTGTGAAGTGCGCGTGCATCCGACAGGCAAGATTTTGGCCCGTATTGGTGCGCAGACACAAGGGCAAGGTCATGAAACGACCTTTGCGCAGATCATTGCTGCCGAGCTTGGTCTTTCACCCGATGATGTCGATGTTGAGCATGGCGATACCGATACCGCTCCCTATGGCTTGGGAACCTATGCGAGCCGCAGCACACCTGTTGCGGGTGCTGCAACAGCTTTGGCTGCGCGCAAAGTGCGCGATAAGGCCAAAAAGATTGCGGCATACCTCTTAGAAGTTGGCGAGGAAGACCTGGAATGGGAACCGGGCCGTTTCTTTGTGAGGGGGGCACCCAATAAGGGCAAAACCATCCAAGAGCTGGCTCTAGCCGCCTATACCAATTGTCCCCCCTACCTGGAGCCTGGTCTGGAAGCCGTCAATTACTACGATCCGCCCAATTTGACCTACCCGTTCGGCGCATATATCTGTGGCGTCGATATTGATCGCGGCACGGGCCAGGTCCATATCCGTCGCTTTATGGCGGTCGATGACTGCGGAACCGTGATTAACCCGATGATTGTCGAAGGGCAGGTCCATGGTGGTCTGACGCAGGGTCTGGCTCCCGCAATGTACGAGGAGTTAGCCTACGACGAAAATGGCAACCTGCTAGCTGGCAATTTCCAGGATTATCTCATTCCAACTGCGATGGAGACGCCGCATTGGGAGACGGATAGAACAGTCACGCCCTCACCTCATCATCCAATTGGAGCAAAAGGCGTGGGTGAGTCGCCAACAGTGGGCGCACCACAGGCTATTGTCAATGCAGTTGTCGATGCGCTGGCGCATGTGGGCGTTCGCCATATCGATATGCCGCTGACGCCCTGGAAAGTCTGGAGCGTTCTCAAAGAGAAAGGGCTAGCAACAGACTAACCTCTTCTTAAAGAAGGCTGCACGATTACGCATTTCTCCCCTCTTATGCATAGTCGTGCGGTCTTTTGCCCTTTTTGTTGGAGAAAATTATGTCAGATACATCACACACACTCCTCGAGTTAGCGCAACAGTTGACGCAGGCTGGTCAGGCATTTGTTAGCGCAACGGTTGTTTGGTGCGAACGTCCAACCTCTGCTAAGCCGGGTGCAAAAGCCATTATTGATGCCGATGGACATATGGTGGGTTGGATTGGGGGCAGTTGTGCCCAACCAGTAGTGGTGCGTGAAGCACAGCGGGCATTGCGCGAAGGTGATGCGCCCTATCTGCTGCGACTTGGCTCCTCAGAGATAGGGCATGACCGCCGTGATGTGCGCACCTTTCCCATGACTTGCGCTAGTGGTGGCGCACTTGATATCTATATGGAGCCGCATTACCCTTCACCCCATCTTGTCCTGTTTGGCGATTCGCCCATCGTCACGGCTTTGATGCAGTTTGCGCCCGCACTGAATTTTGTGGTAACACACCTGGAGCAAGCCGATGTGAGTGGTATCTCGTTAGATGCACGCACCTATATCATCGTTGCGACGCATGGGCACTATGATGAAGACGTCTTGGAATTGGTATTGCGTGGTCAAGCAGCGTATGTTGGTATGGTGTGTAGCCGCCGCCGTGCCGATACTTGCCGGGCTTATTTGCGCACGTCAGGTTTAGATGAAGGGCAGATTGCACGCTTGCAAGCTCCCGCAGGGTTGGATCTTGGTGCTGTTACACCGGAGGAGATTGCCATCAGTATTCTGGGCGAGCTGGTACAGGTACAACGCCGTGCGGCGAATGGGGCACACGCTTCACCAGCTCCGGTGTCGCCAGATGTGGAAGCTCTTGTTGCATCTACATCGTCTATACTGTCAGTAGAACAAGAGTCGAGTGCGCTGGACCTCGTATGTGGTATGATGGTGGAAGTCTCGACAGCGCGCCATCGCAGTACATATGATGGGCGTATATTCTATTTCTGCTGTCCGGCCTGTAAACGCTTGTTTGAACGTAATCCGCAAGAATATCTTGTGCAGAACGAAAGGTAAATTGGAATGGAGTTTTCTGGTTCTCAGACAATAGCTGTTCCCATACAAGAGGTCTGGCTGTATTTGCTGGATGTTAACAAAGTGGCATCTTGCGCTCCAGGGTTCCAGAGTTTAGAGGAGCTGGGAACAGAGCATTGGAAGGCGGTCATTGCCATTGGCATCGGTCCCGTAAAGGCAAAATTTACGCTGGATGTGACGCGTCCAGAGATGCAAGAGCCGGAAATGATGATCGTCAAAGGACGTGGCAAGGCCCCTGGCAGCGCGGTTGAATTGGAAGGCACAATGAATCTTGTGGCGGAAAGCCCAGGGCAGACACGGATGGATTGGAAAGCCAATGTGGTTGTGAGTGGTACGATTGCCAGTGTGGGCGCACGTCTGATGAATAGTACGGCGGAAAAGCTGACTGGTCAGTTTTTCGGTTGCCTGAAAAAAAATATGACGGCTGCAGATACGGCAGATACGGCGAGTTAGTGGGTGAAACAATGCAAACGGCTGTTGAACGTTGGCATGAGTTACTACAGGCGCGTGCGCAGCAGATGGATGCTGCGTATGCGCGTTTAGGACGCACAAGTGCAGATTATTGGGATCGGCGTGCGCGTGGCTTTCATCAAGCGACAAAAAATACGACCGCGACAGATCCGCTTTTCCTACGTGTGAAACGGGAAGTAACGCCCGAGATGCGCGTGCTGGATGTGGGAGCGGGTACGGGACGTTTCGCGCTAGCTTTTGCTCCCCTTGCACAGCATGTGATTGCCGTCGAGCCAAACCAGAGTATGCTCAGTTTCTTACAACGAGATGCGGCTGCGCAAGGCATCTCTACTATTGAGTATGTCATGGCAACTTGGCAGGATGCTCCAACCGACTTGGCTGCTGAGATTGTCATCTGTAGTCATGTACTCTATGCGGTAAACGATATTGAGGCATTTCTGGCAAAATTGCTTGCGGCGACGCGCAAATCTTGCTATATCTATATGCGCGCAACGCACCTTGATGATTTAACTGCCCCTATCTGGCAACACTTTCATGGCGAGAAACGTTGCACGCCGCCTGCCTATATTCATGCGCTTGCTGTCTTGTTTGAGATGGGTATCTATGCCGATGTAGAGATGGTAACCATGCCGCCCACGCTCAGGTTTCCCACGCTTGAGGGTGCGGTAGATGAATTAACGGAACAACTGATCTTGCGTGAGGACGAGCAGAGCCGCCAGGAACTCCGCACATTGTTGGCGGATTGGTT
>DAICZM010000183.1 GCA_027311145.1 Ktedonobacterales bacterium | reverse complement strand
CTCATAGCCTCATCGGCTTGGAGAACCTGACCGACATCCGAGAGCGCCCCAAACGTACAAAGGGGAAACGGGCCAGCAAGAAGCAACGGAAAGCCAACGCCACGCATTCCAAGTGGAGTTTTGCGGAGTTGCACGCCATGATTGCCTATAAAGCCCTGCTGCAGGGCAGTATGGCGATCACGGTGGACGCCCACTACACGAGCCAAGCTTGTCCGACGTGTGGGCATACCAGCGCGGCCAATCGTCCCCATAAGGGCTTGCTCTTTGTCTGTCAGAACTGCCATTACACACTCCATGCTGATCTCGTGGGTGCGAGAAACATTACGATGCGAACGCTGTGTATCCGGCAAGACTGGATATGCACGGGTGTTTTGTCAGAACGCCCCGATGTGTCAAGCGACGAAGCCAAAGCTGAGCGTCTGCAAAGATACTCAGCGTTGCGGTGGAGCTGAGATACAAGCCCCCTGTCTTCAGACGGGGGTCTCTGACACATGCTCAACGGCCCCTTCAGTCACGCCGCCATCTGCATCGATAGCAAAGACGCGCACATAGGGCGGCTCTGGATAGAAACGGTGCGAGAAGATGAGATAGAGATAGCCGCTGCGTTTGGCCCACTCGATATCACGGGCGGAAGGATAGGCCTCGCTTTTGGGATGGGAGTGGTAATAGAGCATTGCGCCATCATACTCGTCGATCGCGTTATAAATACGGACCATGTCGGCTTCTGCGATAATCGAGAAATCATCGGGATGCTCGGCAGCGTTGGCGGTCGGATAATGCTTGACCACCAGACCATCCTTGCTGCCAAGCACGCCACAGCCCTCATCAGGATAGCTGGCCACAATATGGGCCAACATCTCCTGATAGATGGCGTGCGGGATACGCACCACAAAACTAGCCTGCGTTACCATAACAATTTCGCCTCTAAATGATCTTCCAGTTCGCCCAGTTCGAGGGTCCACAGGTCCTCGCTGAGATATTTCCAACCGCCATCGGCCAGGATAACAACGATCTTGCCGCGCTCCATGCCAGCGGCGACCCGCACAGCGGCGTGGACAGCCGCGCCGCACGAGGGACCGGCGAAAATGCCTTCCTGGTCCTTCAGTTGACGGGTCCGCCGAATCGCGTCAATGCCCGCCACTAGGATTTTCGCGTCGAGCAGTGCTTGATCGATGACGGGCGGGATAAAGCCGTCTTCCAGGCTACGCAAGCCCTGCACCCCATCGCCCTGCAACGGCTCTGCCGCGACGACACGAATAGCCGGGTTATACTCTTTCAGACGGCGGGCATTGCCTGTGATCGTGCCACCTGTGCCAAGACCGGCGACAAACACGTCCAGGTCTGGCAGGTCGCGAATGATCTCCAGGGCCGTGCCATCATAATGCGCACCAGGATTTGAGCTGTTGCCATACTGGTAAAGCATGACATAGTGTTCATTCTCTTGCGCCAGCTGTTTGGCGAGGCGAACCGCGCCGTTGCTGCCTTGCGTGCCATCAGAGAGGATAATCTGCGCGCCATACAGCTCAAGCATCTGTCGCCGCTCTTTTGTGACATTATCAGGCATCACGGCAATGAATTGATAGCCTTTGACGCGACAAATCATCGCCAATGCAATGCCCGTATTGCCACTGGTGGGTTCCAGAAGCGTGCTGCCCGGCTGAAGTTTTCCGCTGGCTTCAGCAGCTTCTACCATTTTCAATGCGATACGGTCCTTGATGCTGCCCGTAGGATTGACGCCCTCTAGCTTCGCAAAGATTTGTACCCCTGGACGTGGACTCAGCGTTTTCAGCTCCACTAAAGGGGTGTTGCCGATGGTTTCTAGAATATTGCCGTAACGCATTGCTTGCTCCTAACGCCCGCCCGCCATCGCAGGCAAAAGAATAATGGTGTCACTCGGACCAACGGTGGTCTCTAAACCCTGCAAGAAACGCACATCCTGGTCATTGACATAGACGTTGACAAATTTGCTCAATTCCTGCGCGGGCTGAATCTGCTCTTTGAGCGCGGGATAGCGTTGATACAAATCAGCCAGGACTGCCCCCAGCGTGCTACCCTCGGCCACGACCTGTTTTGAGCCACCAGCAGATGGACGTAGCACAGGGGCTAAACGAACGGTTGCCATGTCTTGAACTCCTTTTCCTCTCATTGCATGTTGCCATGCATAAAGCTTGCGGCATGATGCTGTTTTAACGTGAGGGATGAATCGGCGCGACACACACATCCGCGTAGGTCGGCAAGTCTTCCGGGTGAGCATGTTCGCCACACGCCGGACACTTGGGGTCGCGGAAGAGACGCAACTCGTTAAACTCGCCCGAAACGGCATCATACGTCAGCAAGCGACCGACAAGCGGCTCTCCAATGCCCAGCAGAACTTTGATCGCCTCGGTGGTTTGCAACAAGCCAATCGTGCCCGGCAACACACCCAGCACACCCGCCTCGGCACAATTTGGCGCGAGAGCAATCGGGGGTGGCTCTGGATAGAGACAGCGATAACATGGCCCTTCGTGCGGCTTGAAGACCGTCAACTGACCCTCGAAGCGGAAAACACTGCCATGCACAACGGGCTTGTTCGCCATGATCGCCGCATCGTTCAGCAGGTAGCGCGTGGGAAAGTTGTCAGTGCCATCAATAATAAGATCGTAGTCGGCAAGAATCTGGTGGATATTATGCTCATCCAGATATTCCAGATAGGTGATAACCTTCACATCAGGATTGAGGGCCTGAATGCTTGCTTTCGCCGACTCCGCTTTATACTGGCCAATGCGGTCAGTGCGGTGAATAATCTGTCGCTGAAGATTGCTCTCCTCAACAACATCTGCGTCAATAATGCCGATTGTGCCAACACCCGCTGCCGCCAGATAAAAGGCCGCTGGCGCACCCAGACCGCCCGCTCCGATCAACAACACCCGCGAGTCCAGCAGCTTGAGCTGGCCTTGCTCGCCAACCTCTGGAACGAGCAAATGACGGCTATAGCGTTTCTGCTGCGTGGCACTAAGCGTGCGCGGCGTGGCAAACGTGTAGCCATTGCTCTTCCATTGCCCAAAGCCACCCGACATCGAGACCACGTCGCGATAGCCCATTTGCTGCAAGGTACTGCCCGCAATCAGCGAACGCACGCCACCCGCACAATAGAGAACAACCGTCTTGGATTTATCGGGAATGGCTTCTTCTATCTGTAATTCAAGGAAGCCACGTGGCACATGGATTGCACCCTGAATATAGCCATCATTCCATTCATACTTCTCACGCACATCAACCAGCACCATTTCCTGATTTTCAGGTTTCGCACCCTTTTGATGTTCAAGGATATCATGCACCTGCGCAGGGTTCCATTCGGGAACTTGCTGCCGCGCCTTGCGCATGATCTCACGGGAGGCATCGCCCATGCTCACTCACCTCGTTGTTGACTAATTAGATCAACTTACTTTTCATAACGATACAAAAAGAGCTTACCACGTCAAATTTCTACTTGTCAAGGAAAGCTGATTGCTTCTAGAGGAGTTGTCTTATTGCTAAGACGTTCATAGCCAATAACATGAGTAAGAAGAAAAATATTCCAGGCGATTGCCGCCAATTTCTTGCAATTTCACGCTTCTGCTGATACGCTACAAGACAAGAAAGTCAGCATTTCAATAGACAAGGGAGCTGGTTATGAGCGAGACAGCCGACATTCTGATCATTGGCGGCGGCGTGATAGGGTGCAGCATCGCCTATCATCTGGCACGTCTGGGCGCGGGACGCATCGTTCTACTCGAACGGCGGGCGGTCTGCACAGGCACAACGGGCCGCTCAGGGGCGATTGTGCGCCAACACTACTCAAACGATTTCACGGTGCGCATGGCGAAAGAGAGCCTGCATGTCTTCCAACATTTCGCCGATCTGGTTGGCGGGGCGTGTGGCTTTACCAGCACTGGCATGCTCGTTCTCAGCGCAGCAGCGGGAGTAGAGGCATTACGGGCCAATGTACAGATGCAACAAGAGCAGGGCGTGCCTACACGCCTCATCAGCGGCGACGAAGTGCCGGATGCCGCCCCTGGCTATAGCGGGCAAGGCGTCGCTCTGGCCTGCTATGAAGAGGATGCAGGCGTCGCAGACCCAATGGCGACGACCAGTTGTTTCGCGCAACGTGCCCGCGACTTGGGGGTACAGCTCCATGAAGAGCTTGCCGTGACCCGCATCGTGGCCAGCAAGGAGCGCGTGACGGGCGTGGAGACGACGCAGGGCCTGTTTTCAGCGCGCAACGTGGTGCTAGCCGCCAACGTCTGGAGTCCCGCTTTGACCGCTACGCTTGGCATCACGCTGCCGATCACCGCCACGCGCCATCCCATGCTCGCCCTGCGGCGACCCGATGACTTTGGCGGACGCTACGGCCTGCACGCGGTCTGCCTCGATCTGACGCGCTCGCTTTATCTGCGCCCCGACATTGGTGGCATCACGCTGGTTGGCTCCTCTGAAAATGTGTTGACCGCAAGTGACCCTGACCATTACGCGCAAGGTCTTACGGAGGATGAGATTCGCTATTTCGCGACTATGGGCAAAGGCACGCTCCTGCCGCTCGCTCGGGCCGTGCCACGCGGCAACTGGGCCGGCATTTACGACGACACGCCCGATTACCATCCCATCCTCGGACGCCTGCCCCACTATGAGGGCCTCTATTGCGCGGCTGGCTTCAGCGGGCATGGTTTCAAACTTGCACCAGTTGTTGGCGAGTGGATGGCAGCGTACATTACTTCAAACAAGCTACCTGACGACATGCAGCATTTCGCCTATGAGCGTTTTGAGCGTGGACAAGAGATACGCCCACGCTATAACTCTGGCGTGCTGGGCTAACGAGGGGCTTTGTCCGGCTTCAGTTGCCAAAAAGGTTAGAGGCCATGCTGGCAACTGAAGCATGGGAGGCTGGAAGCTGGAAGCTATAACAATAGCTCGTCTTTGATCTGCCTGAGGGCCTGCTGCGCAGCCAGTGGGGTCACGGTGCGCGCAGCCGAGTCGTGCATGCGCTGTAAAAGGGGCTTCAGGTAAGGAGCCAGGCGACTATCCCGGTTTTCCAGGTCGCGCAAGACATACGAGGTCGTTTCTATCAGCCAGGGTGAGGTGTCCACCGTCATCAACAGATGGAGTACCGGCTGCAAACTCTCTTTGCCGAAGTGGCGCAGTTCTTTGGCCGCCATCCAGGCAGCCGCATGATCGGGGTCACGCAGGCCTTGCACAAGGGTCGGCAATGCACGGCTATCACGAATTTCGCCTAACGCACGAATACAATGCCAGCGCACCCAGGGCGAACTACTGCCATAGCGTTCGATTAAGGCCGGAACCGCCTCTTTGCCGATCTGGGCCATTGCGTTACTGATCTGGCTGCCCAGTTGCTCATCGGCATGGGGTAACACATTGAGCAGAGCTACAATCGCCGTCGGGTCACCAATGCGTCCGAGAGCTTTGGCAGCTTGCAGACACACCTGCGGCGTGGGGTCACGCAGAGCAGGCAAGAGAGCAGGGACGGCACGCTGGCTCTTCATCAGACCCAGCAAGTGGATAGCCTCTTCGCGGATGGCGGCATGGCTATTGTTGACTTCGTGCAGTAATACGCGCTCCGCCCGTGCCACGTTGATGCCGGAAGCGGGCAAGAAGAGCGTGCGCAGGCGCGTTCTCGCATAGGCCGTGCGCAGTGGCCTGGGCGTGATAAAGGGCTTATTCGCCCAAGAGCCTTCGGCGATAAACTCGAGCAGGTGATGAATTAACCGGTCATCCTCGGCCGTTGCCACCGCCTGCACGGCGCGTGGGTCGTCATCAATAATCCAGAGCATCAAACGCCAGGCGGCTCCGCGCTTCCCTTCCGTCGCTTCACGTGCTAAAAGTTGCGGAGGGGTGGCTCCGATAGGCGGAGCTTCATCTGAGGATGGGGAAAGTGGCATCTGCGCCTCATGCATCGACGCCGTTATTTTCGTGTTCGATGATGCATCATTCTGTGCCATAGATTGCATCTTCATGCTAGACTTGCACTTCTACAGGGACGATCATATATCCATCGCATTGAGATAGGGCAATGCAGAAGAAAGACACCCTTAGTATAACACAAAAAGCGTGGCTCTGCCCGTGTGGGACAATGAAATGCCGTGAAAAAAACCTGTGACAAACAGCATCACATGGCCCAGAGCTGCCTGATGGAGCCTCTGGGCCATGTGATGGAGAGCGCGTCGCCCGTGCTATTTCGTCTCGTGCAAGACGGCATATAAGCGTTCGCTCGTAATTGGCAGTTGCGGCACACGCGCACCCACCGCGTCATAAATGGCGTTGGCGACAGCCGCACCTACCGGCACAACAGGCGGTTCGCCCACACCCTTCGCGCCAAAGGGGCCAACGGGCGAGGGAACCCTGACCAGCAGCGTTGTGATGTTCGGCACATCCTTGCTCAGCGGCAGGGCATAATCCATTAGCGTCGCGGTCAAGAGCTGACCGTTCTCGTCATACTCAAAGCCCTCAAAAAGTGCCCAACCAAGCCCTTGCGTCACACCGCCGTAAATCTGGCCCTCAACTTCTTCCGGGTTGATCGCAAAACCCACGTCCTGCACGGCAACGTAGTCCAGCACGCGCACTTCGCCTGTTTCGGGGTCAACAGCCACCTTTGCCAGGTGGGCGGCATACATCGGCGAGTTTGTGCTAATTGCGGCACGCCCACGCCCATAGATCGGCTCGTATTTACCCGCGAAGCGCATTGAGGCCGCGGCAACCCGTTTCAGATCAACACTCTTACCCGGCGCGCCCTTCACGACAACCTTGCCCTCCTCGATCTCCAGGTCTCCAGGCGCAGCTTCGAGCATGTCGCTCGCAATCGTCAAGATCTGGTTACGGGCATCACGAGCAGCCGCCAAGACCGCTGGCCCCATCGAGTAGACCGTCTTGCTGCCACCCGTGCCACCACTGTAGGGCATGGTGTCCGTGCTATCATGCGCGACATTGACCGCATTGACGGAGAAACCCAGGCCCTCGGCAGCGATCAGGGCCATCGTCGTGTCTGAGCCAGTCAGGTCCACTGTGCCAATCACGACGGTGACGGTGCCATCTTTTTCCAGACGACAGGCAGCGGCAGCAGGTTCTGTGCCACCAGGCCAGCCACCAACGGCGATGCCATAGCCAACCTTCCAGCCTTCCAGGCCAGCCGGCGGCGTCTTGCTCGTGGCACGATTGACCCACACCGGATGCTGCTCTAAAGCATCCAAGCATTCAAGCAAGCCGAGACGCGGCCACTGAGGGTGCTGAGGGTCCACCGTCGCATCGCCCTCTTTCAGCGCGTTCTTTTTGCGGAATGCTATCGGGTCCATGCCGAGAGCCTCACACAGCTCGTGCGTCAGCGATTCTAGCACAAAAGTGGCCTGCGGCGCGTTTGGCGCACGATACGCGCCCGTACTAACTTTATTGGTCAGGACCTCGTAGCCGCGAATGTCCAGATTGGGGCAGCGATACGTGCTGGCGAGAATATAGCCACCTAAGCCAAGACCTACCCCGGGATAGGCTCCCGCGTCGAAAATCGCTTTCGCCTGGAGTGCCACCAGTGTGCCATCGCGTTTCGCCCCCAGTTTGAGCGTAATCACCACCTGCGGCGCGGGATTGCCTGCCAGCAAATCCTCCTGGCGCGTGTACATCAAACGCACAGGACGACGCACGGCATAAGCAACGGCCGCGGCCAGTGGCTCAATCAGGCCAAACTTGCCACCAAATGCTCCCCCTATCGGCACTGACTCCACCGTGATCTGCCGCTCCGGTATAGCCAGGGCCTCGGCAATGCTCGAACGCACGCCAAACATCCCTTGCGTGCTAGGCCAAACAGTCATATGATGCCCCGACGGACTCGGATGCACGGTGATTGCCTGTGGCTCCAAGTACGATTGATGCACGGGGCGCGTCTGGAAAGTGCGCTCGACAATCACATCGGCCTCGCGCCAGCCCGCCTCGATATCTCCAACTCGCATATGCATCTTATCACTGACGTTCTGCGATAATGCTTCTTTTTCCTCTTCTACCACCTCACCAGTCGAGACGCTCGCGTGTGCATCGCCGCCCGCGATCTCTGAGACCTCGTCCGCGCTACGCATGCGGGCCAGCGGCGCGCCCGGCAGCATCGCGGCCAGCGGGTCAATTACCACCGCCAACGGCTCGTATTCCACCTCGACGGCCATCACACCATCGTGCGCGGCCTCCTCGCTCTCGGCCACGACAACCGCAACTGGATGCCCACACCAGTAGACTTCTTGCTGGGCCAGCGGCGACTGATTGCGTGAGGGCCCGCCAGCATGGGCCATCTTGAGCGTCTCGCCCGTGAGAACCGCGACAACGCCCGGAACCTGCAACGCCGCCGCGATCTCAATACTGGCAATGCGCGCATGTCCATAGGGACTCAGCACCAAACGAGCATGCAGCAGGCCTGGAATAGCGATATCGCCCGCAAACTTCGCCCGACCAGTCAGCTTCTCTGCGGAATCTATGCGGCGTGTAGATGTGCCAACCGCAGAATATTCTGCGTTTTTATCAACTGTTTGGGTCATGGAAAGCGTCTCCAATGCTACAAAATAACAAGCGATTGTTTACAATGCATACCTTCTCACAAAGATGCACCTGGTCTTCTGCACGGGTCTCTCAACCGGGTGGGAACACTAAACGCCAGGCCCTTGCAGTTGACACCCCCCGTACAACAACCTGGATATACATTGCGTAGAGAAAGTGTATCTCATCACAGAAAGAAAAGCAACCAGAAAGCATGCGCACAATCTCTCCACGTGCAGGAGGTTAGGAGATGGCGGGATGTTACGCTATCGGCAACGTCTGCTTGCTTTGTTTTGCGGCCTTTCCTCTATCAGCAGCGGTGAATAGAGCTTGCACTGGCAGACTATCGC
>DAICZM010000182.1 GCA_027311145.1 Ktedonobacterales bacterium | reverse complement strand
TCGCTATACTGACCTGTATACACTAGCATTGCCTTTAATGCTAATTCAAGGGCATGGCAGAGGTTATAGTGTTTGGCTGCGATAAAGTCATGCAAGTTGCTAGTATCGGCTATAAGCACTGGGTAGACTTGATAGAACTCCATCGCTGTTGCGTACAACTGTGACGCATATTGTTTGTTGGTCTGGGGTTGAGTCATGTTTATTCCTCTCTTCCAACATCCTCATGAGTCAATAATCTTGAGGTTAATCTAGCATGTCTGCTCACACTTGTTAAGAACTTGCAATCGGTGATACTTGGAGATTTTTGAATGGCACCATCTACATTTGGCTTCTCAGGCGGTTTCATTGTTCGCGCTGTTTTGTTGGTGATTGTTGTTCATCGTTGGTTCTGCTGTTAGTTTTGTTGTCATGTCGAGATAGTGTCAATTTTTCCTCAAACGATGTGGGCAAGCTGTTGTGTCCTTTAGTGGTATGGAAGTGGAGGGATTTAGCTATGGTACGAAGTGATAATTGGGAAACACAAGAGGTTATTAACTGGCTTATCAATGATGAGGATGCGTGGCGGAATGCGCCTGATACGAGTGTGAGCAAATTAAAACAATGGGTGCTTGATGGGTATGCACCAGCTGGCCTATATGAATCGTTCCAGTCTCCGCCTGCAAGCTCGTTTGACGATGTTGATTGGGAAAGTGTGCTTGAGGCACTAGATGGTGAAAATTTGGATGAGTAGGGATATTCGCTCGTAGAGAATGGCAAGCAAAGAGAGAACGTCTAGTTGTATTCATGGGCTTTTCTAAGACGCTCTCTCGTGAATCTTACATGTGTTTTATCTAGCCAACAAACGTCAGCAAGTCATAAAACTCCACGGGCTGAAGCTTCTTGTATTCCTTCTGGGGGACTTTCACATACCGCCAGGTCGTACCTGTCAGCGTTGTGGCGTTCTCACACCAGAGGGTCGCGGCTCGGTCCTTAAAGGCGACTTCAACGGACTCCTGGCCTTTTGTCTCGACTAGCCACATCTCTTCTCGCTCGTTCTTGACTACAAAGTCGGGATAGTAGTAGCGTAGGTTGGCGTTGTTGTCGGTGTACTCGATGCAAAAACCAAGCTGCTGCGGTAACTTAGAAAATGCTACAACGTCTTTGGCATTTTCGAGAAATCTGGCAAATTCGTACTCAAACTCGTTGTCACAGGGCACAAAGTTGAAAATACACTTCCTGGCCTCCAATGCCTGGCGTGAAAAGGCGAATGGCTCCATCGATGAAAGTGCGCGGCTCTCGCCCTCAATCGTCGGCTCCATCTCCTCGATGATCTGCTCTTTCAAGGCTCTGGCAAAGATGGTGAGTACTACAAAGCCTACAACATGGTGGTTCATCGTCTGGATAATCTCAGGGCTGTACATATCGACCTTTTTACCAAAAGCACGGTTCTCAAAAAAATCCCAGACCTTCGGGGCGAGTGCGTTGAACTGGCTGGGTAACTTGATTGTGTTGGCAATAAGCTTGGCATAGTAGCTGACGATCTCATCGGGACGCTGGGCCTCTTTGATGGCATATTCACGCTCGAAAAGCTTTTCCATTGTGATAATGTCGAATGCCTGGTACTGAAACTTTTTGATATCTGCCTCGGTTGGCTTAATTGGAAGAGGGTCGGGACTAAACTTAAAGTTGGCTACCTCTAATGCTGCTATCTCTTCGCTCAAGGTCTTTTTGCGTGTGAGTGTGGGTGAGAGTCTGGGCAATGCCAGATCATAGGCGGCTTTTTCTGGAAGCTGTGGCTCTATCGCAATGATCTTGAGTTTGTCTTTGCCAACTTCAAAGGAGTCGAGTTTGACATCTTCTAATTTTTCCAGATCATCTACAAAGGAGAGGAATGCTTTGTTGCCGATGATATCGACTCGCTCGGCATAGCTTTTTCCTCGGAACATGAGCCGTAGACCGCGACCGATGGCCTGCTCTGGCAGAATGTTGGCAGTTGCGGTATAGGGACGCAGGCCAACAACAACGGTGACGTTCTGCACATCCCACCCTTCGCGCAACATCAGGACGCTCACGATGGCATTGGTGGGACAATCGGGATGATCGACCTCGCGTGCAAGTTTGCGCGCTGCGTCAAGGTCTTTCTTTGATTCTATTTCGCCTTTATTGTTGGTATGGATGACCAACGTTTTTTGTTCGCCACCAAATTCAGCAGGATAGGATTTGCGTAACCAGTCGGCTACATCCTCGGCTTCCTCGGTCCTATTCATCATGATAAACAAGAGTGGTTTCTTGTTGAGAGGTGCAAGCTGCTCGCGGTATTCTTTCCAGCGTTCGACTCCGGCGGTGAGATAGACCTGGTAGCGGATGCTGGCAACATCGCTTTTCGCTTCTTCAAAGTCTGCCACGCCTTTCACTGGTCGCTTGATGACGCTATCGAGAATAGCCTGTTTGATGGGATAGTCAGAGATGACCCACGGGAAAAGACTGCCTTTTTGGAAACGGGGGGTGGCTGAAAAGTCGAGTTGGGCCGCTAATGGCAAGCTACTATGCAGTTGGCGGATGGCTTTGTTCCATTCGCTCTCTTCGTCATGGGTATGATGCGCTTCGTCATTTAAGACCAGCAGCTGCCCTGCGCGATTTTTGAGCGTGGTAAGAAAACCATTGTTGCCATTACTCAGGTCGTCCTTTGGTTTGGGGCCGAGTATTTCTGTCATGATATCCGGTTCGTCCCCGTTGTTTTTCTTCTGCTCGGTTCTATCATAGAGTTGTTGGATGTTGGTCAAAAAGAGCATGCCTTCAGCGGGGGCGCGTTCGGCGTCTCCACGCATGATGCAATCGAACTCCCACGAAATTTTGAGTTCGCGGGGGATGAGTGGGTCAAGCTGAAAAATACGCCCGCCTTCAAAGTCGCTTCTGAGACGTTCAAATACGATCACGTTTGGCGCAATAATCAGGAACGTTTTGGCATAGTCTTCTGCATTTTCTCGAACGGCGTTAAAATACTGCCAGACAATAGCCATAGACATGACTTTTGTTTTGCCGCTGCCCGTTGCCATTTTCGTACAGAAGCGCGCAAAGTCATCGTAGGCGGGTAATCGTATTTCACTGCTCGCGGGGGCGTACTGCTCTAACAGGGCCTTCCGGCTGCGGATGTGTGCGATTTCATAGACATAGATCAGGGTCTCGATGGCCTCCTGTTGGGCATCGTGGTATTTGAAAAGTTGTCTGTTAGCAAGTCGATGATCGGTCGCAAACCAGTAGTTGAGGAGGGTGCGTGTAGTCGGGGTAACGCCCTGGTAGTCGTTGGTTTTCCACTCAGCAACTAGCCTGCGCAGTGTGGGAACGCACGGTGCGGTACGCAGATATTGTGTGAGATCAAACAAATCAAGTTGGATACTTTCTTCTTTTACTTTGCGGGTGCGTGCCATAACTGCTTTTTTACCTTCTAGCAAGATGTGCTTGCAAGCTATTTGATCTCGACGGCAATGGATTTGGTGGTATCGTTGCCAAGAATATCGATGACTTTGATGACGATGGTATATTTGCCTGGCTCGTCATAGTCGTGGGAAGCTCTGGGCAAAAGCTTGGGATTTTTCTTCGTGCGATAGGTCTGCCATTGGTTATGAAAAGTATCGTCGCGGTAATCCCAGTCAATGGCCCAATAATCAATCCATTGGCTCCAATGTGTGATCGCGTTTCGTATCTCTTGTGGTACATCATCAGGTGGCACAAAGAAATTTTTGAGTTCGACGGCAAGGGCTTTCCTGGCTGGTTTGACCTCTACATCCAGGGCTGCCAGTTCGTAAAAGGCGATATCTCCCTGCTCGACAGCTTTCTTTTCTAGTACTTCGCGGGGGATTTTCTTGAAAGATAGCTTGATATTGGCGTCTGCTGCCATTTGTTTCGCGGTCTCGTTGAGATCAAAGGCAAAATCCCAGCCTAAGATGTCAATGCCATTGCTATGCTCGCCGACATCTTTGCCACGCACGCGCCAAAACTCGTTGACAATGGCTTTGACTTCACCAAGGGCAATCGGGGCGTCAACTGACCCAACGTGTATCAGTTTGCCTGCTTTGATACCATGTAGCCACGTATAGCCGTCAAGTGGCGTTGCATGGTACAGCTGAAGAATAAAGTTTCGATAGCGTTGTTGCACATTGGCTCGCTGCAAAGGGTCTGCAAACTCAGCGGCTTGCCAGGCTTGTCGCTCGTACTTTCCTAAGTTTTGCACAACGAAAGGTTTGACGTTATCAATCGACAAAAGGCGTTTGCGAGCGGTATGAATAGCGAAACGTCCTAAGTCGCAAGTAATCCAGCGGCGTCCAAGTTTTTCTGCGACTGCTGCTGTTGTGCCACTACCACAAAAGCAATCAAGAATAAGATCGTTTTCGTTGGATGAAGCATTAATAACACGTTCGAGAAGTGTTTCGGGTTTTTGGGTAGGATATCCTGTCTTTTGCGGATTAGCACCTATAGCTAAAGGAATATCCCAAGTATCAGGCATAATTGCGCCCAATGACTCTTCGTCAGTTGCGTATCTGTTGTTTGGGTCTTTGCCGCCACGTTTACGGTCACCCCATCTTTTAAGGGTTGACTCTGAAAGTTCAACATATTGGACATTAAATATATTGGCTTCTGTTTTAGCGTAAAAAAGAAGGGTATCATGGCTTTTTGGAAATTGGCTAGCACTCCGCGCAAGTTTTCGGTATAACCAGATAACCTCATTTCTAAAGTTTTCTGATCCAAAGATTTCGTCTAATACCGCTTTAATATAATGACTTACATGCCAGTCGCAATGCACATAAAGGCTACCATTCTCAGCAAGGAGTTCGCGTAACAACACAACAGTTTCGTAAAACCACTGCAAGTAACTATCTAATCCTTTACCCCATGTATCTCGATATGCTTTCTGTTCAATCATACTTGGTTCTTTTGTAAAACTTTCACTGCTTTCTGGAATGGTTGTTGTGAATGAAAAATCGGCTCCTGTCGCAAAAGGAGGGTCAATATAAATCAGGTTTATCTTCCCTGCGAATTCTGGTAACAAAGAGGGAAGTACATATTTCTTATCACCCCAAATTAAGCGGTTGCGCCATTCAGGTTCCTGCCCTGCAAAAAGCATGTCAAGTGTTAGCTGGCGTTCCTGGGCGGTTTCGTTCACGGTTTCTACGGTCTGGAAGGGGAGTTCAATACGTACAGGACTAACCTTTTTCCCGTCTTTATACTTTCCATCCCACATTAGCTCTGTCATGACAACTCCTACTAGAAAAGGTCAATGAAGTATGATGATACAATCCATTATGGATGAGTGGCGTCCCTAGTGTATCTGATATTGGTTGTGATTGCAAGATGCATAGAAAATAGGACTATACTCTTTTTGAGTAGTACTCCTGGCTGCCTGTGTAGAGGGTGAATGGCTAGCCATTGCTGGGGATATGCGGGTGTATTGTGGTCAATGGCTAGCTATTGCTGGGGATATGCGGTGATAGGGCTGCGTGCTATGATGCCTTACTTTCAGTCTGCATCGCATCTTTCTTTGCTTTGATCGCTTTCGCAACCTCGTCAACGCCGTAGGTATGGAATAAAAATTGGATGAGGCGCATGCGGGCGGTCGGATGCCAGAGTGTCTTACTGAAGAGCTTGTTGACAATAGTTGTCAGGTCGGTTGAGAGGGTAGCAAACTTTGATGCTTCGTCTCTATCCCACGCTTTTAGTAACCAGTTCTCTCTGATCTCCTCGCTGGTGAGTGTGAGCTTGATGGCAATAATCACATCTATAGAGAGGGTAAGATATTCTGTGTTCAGAGATAACACTTTGATACTCTCGATGGCACTTTCTGGAATCGCAAATTCTTCATCTAGCCCTCGGATGGCTCCGGCAAAGAAGTCACTGTCAGCTGCTCTTGATGGTTTTCCTTTGCGGTCTGTGCCTGGAGCATTCATGGTTTCTTCAAATGAGGCGGACCAGTGATTTGGATAGAATGCGACTGAAGAGGAACGGCGCATGAGCAAAACATGCTGATCGGCGGTGACGACAATACATTGAATACTGACGGGTGCTGGGATGAGTGAGGTTCCTCGCGCTGTTGAGCTATAGGTTAAAGCGGTATTGCCGTACTTCTGGCGAATAGAGACTTTGGAACTGTCAAGAGCGGCTAAAAGTGGCTCGTCAAAAAACGGTGTCAAGCTGTAATACTCATGAAAATTGAGCGGTGCGAGTGTGATTTCTAACTGGTCTAGATCGCTAAATGAGGGGGTATAGGAGGCCAGTCGATAGTGGGACGAATTGAAGTAGTCCTTCTCAATAGTGGGAAGTTTCTCCTGTATAAGTTTTTCCAGATCATCGGGAATAGGTAGGCGTGTCCTCAAGATAGTTGTTTTGATTTCATCGCGGTCCCATCCTGCAAAGTCGTGGCTGTTCGTGAGAATGATGCAATCGTCGACGGCAAAACGTTCGACATCTGCCAGTTGCATCAACCAGCGTGCATTCTGTGATGCTAGCGAATAGAGATTATACATACTGAGCGCGTTGCGTAGCGTTTCCCCATATTGATGTCCCACTACGATTTTCCCTTCTAATGCCTCGGCGGTATGAATTTGAATATGCGGTATTATATCAGGTTCTTCAAGTTCCTGCCTACCATAGAGGGTGTCTAGCCGTCTTTGAATTTCTTGGATGGTATTGGTATACTCCTGTATTTTTAGTTTCAAGTTTGGTGGTGAGTTGCTAATGCCTAATGCCATTTCTCGTGTTTCAAGGTCGCTTAGTAGTTGCTCATAGATACGTATCCATCGTTCAAGTGTCTCTACCTCGTTTGCGCTTCCGGGGGTGATATGGTGTCTAAATCCTAACTGAAGCTCTTCAGGTTCGGTCAATAATGTTCTGTCAAGCTCTGCCAATTTAAGGTAGCGCTCAGTTTCCTTTGCGGATGTACAGAGGATTTCAGCAAGTGTAAGAACCAATTTTCTCATGGTTCCTCTAAATGGTTGAGGGACATCATTATTTTCTAAGCGTGATAAGCTGCTGCGACTGCTCTCAACGAGCTTGGCTAAATCTTCTAAAGAAAGACCTGCACTGCTGCGAAGGTTAGAGAGGAAGACACCAAAATCTTTCATCGTTCTGTTCCCATTCATGCTTAGTGACATTGTTACAAGTAATTCAAGATGTCCCAGATTTTCTCAGAGTTTGTGTCGTATTCCCAACATTCCCAATCATCCTGAGGAATGTTGTACAGGTGTTTCAAAGTGTCCCGAAATCTCCCAGGATGTATATCGTGTTCCCAACATTCCCAATCATAATATAAGTAGATCGAACGCTTGTATTATACCACAGTGAAGCAGCACGTGTCTTGTTGGCACATAAAGGTACTAGATACTGTTTCTTGGTATAACAGGGATATTGAGTACTACCTGGAAAGGAAATATCATGGTTACTGAGCAGATTCCACCTGTTCCATTAGGTGCTATCGAGCAGTATTTACGTGAAGTGAATGCAATACCGCAACTCACTGAGATGGAAGAAACACAACTGCTTCTGCACATTGAACACATGAAGCAGTGTTCGGATAGTAGGGTGATACAGCAGGCTCGGCAGGCGCGTGACCGACTTATTGAGGGCTATCAATCGCTGGTCATTGGGATTGCCAAACGCTATGTGCGTCTCTGTCGTGAACTTGAGTTACTTGATCTGGTGCAAGAAGGCAATTTGGGTTTACTGCAAGCTATTGAGAAGTATGATTGCCGTCTCGAACAGGCATCGTTTCGGACGTGGGCTTTTTCCTGGGTGCGTGGCATGATGTTTACTTGCCTCTGGCGGTATGAGGGTGCGCTTCGCTTGCCTCTGAATGCCGTGCGCTTTATTCAACGCATGGAACACGTGAAGGATAGATTGCTCTCCATACTGCGGCGTGAACCAACGATTGCTGAAATTGCCAGTGTGCTGTGTGTTGCTGAACGTGATGTGCGTGAAATGGTGGTGTTACAAGCACAGCGTGTTGTATCTCTTCATACGCTGCCTGCTGGTGATGATACTGATATGCTTGAAGAATATATTGCCGATGTTGCTGAAACGTCTCGTTGTGTCGACGATGCACTGCCAGCCTTAGCCGATGCGCTTGTGATGCTGTCAGAACGTGAGCGGAAAGTATTGAGTTTGCGCTATGGGTTGGAAGATGGGCAAGCGCGCACGCATCGGGAAGTGGCGAGTTTGTTGGGTGTAGCACTTTCTACGGTGGCTGCGCTTGATCGGCGTGCGCAACTGCGCTTACGCAAAATGCTGGCAAGTGCATAGTGTGTTGGTGTGGGGCTTTGTCGAGAGGGTCTTGGAAGCCATGTGGAGGGGTCTGTTGCTCTTGGGGTGTTGTTATTGTTGTTGTTTTAGAGGGGGTGTCTCGATGCAACATGTGCAGAATGTGCAAATGGAAGTGCAAGGCAACATGCTGGTGATTGTTGTGGACCTCACGCAATCACTGGGGATGTCGCAAAGCGAAAAATCGTTGTTGATTGCGTCAACGGGTGGTGGAGCAGCATTGCCTGAGCAGCCTGATGTCAAGATCAATCTCACGGTCTATCGTCCCGTGGCAAAAGCGGCGCGTGTGTCTCGCTAAGGTGCATGGGGGATTGCGGCTGTGGTCTCCCTGTATTGCGGCGGTCTGTTCTGTGCTAGTAGGGGTGTGTCTGGGAGGGTGCATGAAAGGAACATGCTGATGGGTGTGTGGCAACGGCATCATGGTTTGGGTCTGGTTTCTCCACAGTTTTCCTCCGACTATCATCTTAATCGTCCGGTCAAGTGTCCTGATTGTGGGACATTGCTCCATAAAACGCGTTTTTCCGTGCTGTACGGGCATCGTTGTGACTCATGCTACGCTGCCTGGACACAAGCACAGGCGGCAATGGCTAGCCATGTGGCTCCGACC